>DATINB010000270.1:0-1906 GCA_035474775.1 Luteimonas sp. | reverse complement strand
CGGGCGGCGGCGTGGATGGTGGGCGTCGGTGGCGACCAGGTGCGCGTGGCCCTCGCCCACGAACCGGTCGGCCCAGTAGCGCACGCGCTTGCCGAAGCGGCCGGTGAGCGCGCCGGCGGTGATCTGCAGGAACACGCCGCGGGCGGACGCGCGCACGAACAGGTCGTGGTGCTGCTCGACCCAGCTCAGGCGTTCGGGGTGGGTGATCACCGGCACGATGCCGGCGGCCAGCAGCTCGAACAGCACGTCCTCGAACCGCGGCGGCGCCACGTGGTGCGGCGGCTCCAGCAGCAGGTAGCGCGAGCCGGCCAGCGTGGGGATGCGCCCGCCCTGGATGTCCTGCAGCAGGCCCGGCGCCAGGTGCACGTCGGCGCCCTCGACCAGTTGCAGCGCGATGCCCTCGCGGTCGAGTTCGCCCTGCAGGGCGGCGATGGCCTCGCGGATGCCGGCGCCGGTGTTGTCGTACAGGCCGGGGTAGATGTGCGGGGTGCAGGCCATCACGCGGATGCCGTCGGCCACCGCCATGCGCGCCATCTCCAGGGACATGGCGAGGTCGCTGGCACCGTCGTCGATGCCGGGAAGAATGTGGCTGTGCAGGTCGATCATGCGGGCCGTCCGTGTGCCGCCGGGCCGTGCGTGGCCGCAGCGCGACTGTACGGGGCGCGGGGCATGACGTGGGCCGCGAGGCTGAACGGGGCCCGCCGGGGTGGCCCGTCGGCGGCACTTGTGGAATGCGCATCACGCGCGCGGTGGAGGCCTGGGTCGGAATTGAACCGGCGTACGCGGCTTTGCAGGCCGCTGCATAACCACTCTGCCACCAGGCCGGTGACGTGCCCTTGCGGGCACAGGACGCATGCCGCGCCCTGACAAGACAAGACCCCGGTTGCCGGGGTCCTGGATGCATCCGTACGTGCCGACCGGATGCGCAGGCCGCGAACGGCCGCTTGAACTGGAGCGGGAAACGAGACTCGAACTCGCGACCTCAACCTTGGCAAGGTTGCGCTCTACCAACTGAGCTATTCCCGCTTGGGAGGCGGAATTCTAGCGTCTGCGGCAGGCGTGTCAACCGCCGTGCCCTCGCCCGCCCGCAATACCGGCCATGCCGCGCGCAGGTATTCGAAGCCCGACCACAGGGTGAGCAGCGCCGCGACCGCCAGCAGCCAGTCGCCGATGTGGAAGATGGGTTCGCCCAGCCACGCCGCCGGCCGCTGCGGTTTTTCCGGGGTCACCGAGTACAGCAGGCACAGCAGCGCCACCATCTGCACGATGGTCTTGACCTTGCCGATCACCGCCACCTGGATGCGCGCGCGCTGGCCGAGTTCCGCCATCCACTCGCGCAACGCCGACACCGCGATCTCGCGGCCCACGATCACCGCCGCCCAGAACGCCATCCACGGCGTGGGATGGCCCTGCACGATCAGGAACAGCGCCGTGGCCACGATTAGCTTGTCGGCCACCGGGTCCAGGAACGCGCCGAACGCCGAGTACTGGTGATAGCGGCGCGCGATCCAGCCGTCCAGCCAGTCGGTGATGGCGGCAAAGCCGAACACCGCCGCGGAGGCGAAATTGGTCCACTGGTAGGGCAGGTAGAACACCAGCACCAGCACCGGGATCATCAGGATCCGCAGCAGGGTGATCCAGGTGGGAATGGTGAGCTTCATCGTTCTCGCGCAGCCCGCGGGCCGGCCGTCTCGTTGTTCGGCAACCCGTGCAGTGTGGCGTATATGCGCTCGGCGAGTGCCCGGTTGACGCCTTCCACGCCGGCGATCTCCTCGATCCCGGCCTTCTTGAGCCCACCCAGGCCGCCGAAATGCTTGAGCAGGCTCGCGCGCCGGCGCGGGCCGATGCCGGGGATGTCCTCCAGGCGGCTGGTGGTGCGCGCCTTCTGCCGCTTGCCGCGATGGCC
>DATINB010000269.1:0-3497 GCA_035474775.1 Luteimonas sp. | reverse complement strand
CTATGCGGCAGAGGAGGTGGGCCTTCGGGGCTCGCGCGCCATCGCGCAACGGTATGCCGCCGACGGCGCCAACGTGGTCGGCGTGCTGCAGATGGACATGACCAACTACAAGGCGCCGGGCGCCACCTCCGACATCCGGGTGATGACCGACAACTCCAACGCCGCGCAGGTGCAGTTCATGCGCGCGCTGTTCGCGGAATACCTCGAGCCGCAGGGTTACACCCTGGGCACCTCCAGCTGCGGGTATGCCTGCTCCGACCACGCTTCATGGCACCAGGCGGGATTCCCGGCCGGCATGTACGACGAGGGTCCGTTCTTCCCGCTGCTGCACACGCCCAGCGACACGCTGGCCAACATGGGCGGGAACGCCGCCCACGCCACCATCATCGCCAAGCTGGGCCTGGCGTTCGTCGCTGAACTGGGCAAGGTGACCACGGTGCGCGACCGCTACGTGGCGCCACGGCCCGAGCCGCCCTCGGACGGGGAAGGGCGCGGGCGCGACCGCCGGCCCTGATCCGCGTCGCAGGCCGCGCCCGCGGCGTCAGGCGGCCTCGAAGCGGTTGGCGTCGACGTTCTTCCGGACCAGCAAAGGGTCCCAGATGCGGCCGTTCATCGCGATGTAGACCCCGGCCGGCAGCGACTGCACCGCCCCCACCGCGGTACCGATGTTGAATTCGGCATCGGAACCACGGAACCCGGCGGGATTCAGCGCGCCGGTCAGCACGATCGTCCGCCCGGCGATCGCCGAAAGCGCGCGCGCCGTCTCGACCATGGTGTCGGTGCCGTGGGTCACCAGCACGTGCCGGGCCGGCTGCGCGGCGATGGTGGCGCGCAGCAGCTCGCGGTCCGCGTCGTCGATGTGCAGCGAATCCTTGCGGATGATCGGGATCACCCTGAAGCGGAACGCGACGCCGAGCTGCTCGAGGATGCGGCCGATCTGCGGTTCGCCGACCTGGTAGTCCGACTTGTCGTCGAAATAGACCTTGTCGATGGTCCCGCCGGTGGTGACGACAAGAAGGTCCTGCATCCGGAGATCCTCTGGGTTGGGGCCGGCGTTGCGGCCCACGGGCCCGCCGATGCGGGCACCCATTCTAGTCGGCGCGTCCACGCCGTCCGAACCGGGCGCGCAGGCCCGGCCAGCTGGCGCCCACGATGATCGCCAGCGACAGCACCACCTCCGCGAGCGCGTAGGGGCGCTCGTCGACGCGGTCGTAGGCCAGCATCACGCCATGGCAGAACCAGAACAGGCCGAACACGCCACTCGCGAACGTGGCCACCCGTCCGTTGCGCAGCACGCCGGCACTCAGCAGCAGAGGTGGGACGGCGAACACCAGCAGTGCGGCGAGGGGCCGTGCATCGTCGCGGAACCAGGCTGCGAACAGGATGGCGAGCAGCCCGAGCGCCGCCGCCAGGGCGATCCGCCACGCCGGAAGCCTCACCGTGACAGGGCCTGGGCCAGGGTGGCGATGCGCCGCCCGAGTGCCCGTGCCAGCAGCGCTTCGTCCTCGCTCGGCTGCGGGTCGTCCTCGGCGCCCGACACGTGGCTGGCGCCGTAGGGCGTCCCACCACCGCGGGTCCGGTGCAGCGCAGGCTCCGTGTACGGAATGCCGGCGATCACGCAGCCATGGTGCAGCAGGGGCAGCATCATCGAGAGCAAGGTGGACTCGTTGCCACCGTGCTGGCTTGCCGTCGAGGTGAACACGCCTGCCGGCTTGCCGACGAGCACGCCGCTGGCCCACTCCGCGCCCAGGCCGTCGAGGAAATGCTTGAGCGGCGCGGCCATGTTGCCGAACCGGGTCGGGCTGCCAAGCAGCAAGCCGGCGCATTCGCCCAGTTCGCGCGACTCGACATACGGCGCGCCGTCCTCGGGCACGGGCGGTGCGGACACCTGCGTCACCGCGGCAACCGGGGGCACCGTGCGCACGCGGGCGGCCATGCCGTCCACCTCGCCGATGCCACGCGCCACGTGCCGCGCGAGCCGGGCGACGGAGCCGCCGCGGCTGTAGTAGAGGACCAGGATCTCGGACACGCGCGTCTCCCTGTTCGCCACAGGATACCGACGGCCGGGCCGCACTGCGGCGCACACGGGACGATCGGTTACGCTCGCGCCGATGGAACCCCTCGATTCCTTCTACCGGTGGAGCGATCGCATGCGCGATCGCGCGCGCGCCACCACGTTCGCGCGCTTCCTCTGGCGGCGGTTCCTCGACGACCGGCTGTTCGAAGCGTCCGGCGCGCTGGCGTTCACCACCGTGTTCGCGCTGGTGCCGCTGTCGATGGTGGTGTTCGGCGTGCTGTCGGCGTTCCCGGTGTTCGACCGCTGGAGCGACCAGCTCAGCGACTACATCTTCTCGAACTTCGTGCCGACCTCGGCGCGGGCCATCGAAGGCTACCTACGCGGCTTCTCGGACAACACCGGCCAGCTGACGACGATCGGCGTGATCGCACTGGTGATCTCGCTGCTGATCACGCTGGTCAGCGTGGAGACCACCTTCAACCGCATCTGGCGGGTCAAGACCGCGCGCCCACAGTTCAGCAGGTTCCTCGTGTACTGGACGGTGCTGACCCTGGGCGCGCTGGTCGCCACCGCCAGCCTGGCACTGTCGGCGCGGTTCTTCGCGCTGGAGATCTTCCAGAGCGACCCCGGACGCTGGCTGCAGGCCGAGATGCTGCGATTCGCGCCGATGGCCATCGAGCTGGCGGCGTTCGCGGCGATCTACCGCGTGGTCCCGCACCGGACCGTCAAGTGGCGGCACGCCCTGGCCGGTGCGTTGCTCGCGGTGCTGCTGCTCGAGGTGGTGAAGGGCATGATCGGCCTGTACCTGGGCAGTTTCGACGCCTACCAGAAGATCTACGGACCGCTGGCGTTCGTGCCGATCTTCCTGCTCTGGGTCTACCTCGGCTGGGTGGCGATCCTGCTGGGTGCGTCGATCGCGTCGTCGATGTCGGCCTTCCGCTACCAACCGGCGGCGATGCGGCTGCCCGAGGGCTACGAGATGTACGGCATCCTGCGCATGCTGGGCCGCTTCGCGCAGGCGCGTCGCGATGGACGCGGGCTGCACAGTGACGAGGTCCAGGCGCTGGAGCCGATGCTCACCGACGCCCTGGTTCAGCATCTGCTGGCGCAGCTCGATGCCATCGGCCTGCTGCGTCGCGCCGAGAGCGGCGAATGGCTGCTCTCGCGCGACCTCGACGACCTGACCCTGGCCGAGCTCTACGAGGCCTGCAAGCTGCGCATTCCGGTCAACGAGGCGTTCCTGCCGTGTCGCGACGACGCACTCGGACTGGCGGCCATCGGCGCGCTGGACGGCTTGCGCATCCCGTTGCGCGAACTACTGAAGCGCCGCGTCGGCGCTCTCTACCAGGGGCTGGACTGAGCATGCGCCATCCCATCGTCGCCGCCTGCCTGCTGCTGATGCTGGCGGCCTGCAAGCCAGCTGCCCCGGAGGCTCCCGCACCCGGGCCGGCGGCGCCATCCGGTGCCGCCGCTGCGGCGG
>DATINB010000268.1:0-4430 GCA_035474775.1 Luteimonas sp. | reverse complement strand
AGAACGCGGCAAATGCCAAACGGCCCGGACACCCGCGCCACCCGCGCGCCGCCCGCGTAACCAAGCCCTGGCGACGCCGCAATGAAGCGCGTCCGGTCGCGCGGACTCATGCGAGCGCACATGGATGTGCGCTGCGCACGGGCCTCCACGGCCGGACGTGCTTCTTGCGGCATTGGTCTCGCCTGGGGGGAGCGCAACGGCCGTGTCGGGGCGGGACCGGCCCAGCAGGACCGGGGTCGCGGGCACTGACAGCTGCGGGTCGTTCGCGATATAGATGCCGCGGGGCCGGGGAGCGGTCCCGGTCGCGGCGCCCGGGGGCGTTGGCGGCTCCAGCGATCCGAATGGGGAGTGCGCAGATGAAGCATCCGACCGCGGGCCAGCCGGCCCGACGCCTTGCCCGTGATGGCCTGGCCTGCGCGCTGCTGGCGGCGCTGGCCGCCTGTGGCGGTGGCGGCGGCGACGACAACGTCCGTCCCGATCCACCGCCCACCGCACCGCCACCGCTGCCGCCGATCACGCCGCCCGCGCAGCCGGATCCGCCGCTGGTGCAGCCGCCCAATCCCGCCTACAGCGGCCATCTGCAGCAGACCAACGCCGGCGTGGCCCATGCCGCCGGATTCACCGGCGCGGGCGTGCGCATCGGCGTGGTGGATACCGGGGTCAACCGCAGGCACCCGGCGCTGGCGGGGCGCGTGCTGGCCAACCTCAGCTATGTCGATCCCGCCGAGAACAACCTGGCCGTCGACGACGTGGTGGGCCACGGCACCGCCATCGCGCAGGCCGCGGCCGGACAGGCGTTCGGGCAGTGGCCGGGCGGCATGGCGCCGGGTGCGCAGATCGTGTCGGCGCGCATCATCAACGACGAACCGCCCGAGGACGACGGCAGCGGCGAAGGCAACGAGGTCGACGGCGCGCTGGGCCTGGCCGGCATCCACGCCGACCTGATCGCGCGCGGCGCGCGCATCATGAACAACTCGTGGGGCGGGCTGTACTGGACCGACCTGCGCGCCACCGCAGCGATCGCCGACGAATACCGCCGCTTCGTGTTCAACAACGACGGGCTGGTGGTGTTCGCCACCGGCAACGAGGGCAAGCCCAACCCGTCGGACAATGCCGCGCTGCCCAGCAAGCCGGGCCCGGGCGGTACCACGCCGGCGGCCGACCTGGAACGCGGCTGGCTGGCGGTGGCGGCGCTCGACCGCGACAACCCGGCGCTGCTGGCCGACTACTCGAACGCCTGTGGCGTGGCCAAGGACTACTGCCTGGCCGCGCCCGGCAGCGTGGTGGTCACCGGCACCACCGACGGCCCCAACTCGCCCAGCTACTACCGCTGGCAGGGCACGTCGCTGGCGGCACCGCTGGTGTCGGGCGCGGCCGCGCTGGTCTGGCAGGCGTTCCCCTATTTCAGCAACGACCTGGTGCGGCAGACCTTGCTCGGCACCGCCACCGACCTGGGTGCGCCGGGCATCGACGCGGTGTTCGGCAACGGCCGCCTGGACGCCGGCAGGGCGATCGGCGGGCCGGCGCGGCTGGACTGGGGCACCGTCGACGTGGCCTTCGATGGCATCACCTCCACCTGGTCCAACCCGCTGTCGGGCAACGGGCGGGTGTCCAAGTCCGGCAGCGGCACCCTGGTGCTGGCCGCCGATGCCGGCAACCGTGGCGGCCTGACCGTCAACGGCGGCACGCTGCGCGCAAATGGCGCCATCGGCGGCAGCGTGGCGGTGGCTGCGGGCGGGCGGCTGGTGTTCGGGCGTGACCTCGACGGCAGCCTGGTCAATGCCGGCCGCGTCGACCTGGCGGCGCCGGGCAATCCGTCCGGCACCGCGCGCGTGCTGGCACACGTCGATGGCGACTACCTGCACCGCGACGGCGCCACGCTGGGCGTGCAGCTCGGCAGCAGCCTGGTGATGACCGGCCGGGCCGTGCTGGAAGGCGGCGACCTGCAGGTGACCGGCGTCCGCAACGGCTACGTGACCCAGTCGCGCGAGGAACTGCTGTTCGCGCAACAGCGCGTCACCGGCACCTTCGATGCGCTCACCGCGTCGCCCGGCGTATTCCTCGATGCCCGCCTGGCCTATGGCGACTACCAGGTGTGGCTCGACATCACGCGCCTCGACGTCAGCCAGGCGGCGGCCTCGTTCCAGATGGTGACGCCGGCGACGCTGTCGTCGGCACTGCGCCTCGAGGCCGCGTTCGACGGCATCGACCGCGCGGGCCAGGGTGGCGACGGGTCGGCACCGGCGGTGTCGCCGGGCTTCCGGGCCATGGCCGGCGACATCCAGCGCATCGGCGCCGAGGCCGATGCCAGCGCGGCGCTCGCCAGCCTGTCCGGCGACGTGCATGCGGCTGCGGCGGGTGCGACGTTCGATGCCATCGACATGGGCCGGCGCGCGCTGTCGTCGCGGGTCGGCGACATCGCCGGCCGCGAGGCCGGCGGGGCCGGCGCGTGGGCGCAGGCGCTGGGCCAGGGTGGGCAGGGCGGCTACGCCGGCAGCAGCGGGGTCGCCACCGATGGCTGGCTGGCCGGTCGCGACCAGTGGCTGGGCGGCGGTGGCTTCGCCGGGATGGCCTTCGGGCAGACGCACGCCTGGCAGGCGGAGACCGGCGCACGCAGCCGCGACCGCCAGGTGCAGGGTCAGCTGTATGCCGGGGTGCTGCGCGGCAACGGCTACCTGCTGGGGCAGGGCGGGGTGGGGCGCTTCGACCGCGACATCGAACGCCAGCTGTCCGGTGGCCGCAGCACGCACGGCGTGTCCAGCCGCTACGCCGGCCGTTTCCACACCGCCAGCGTGGAGGGCGGCTACCGCGTCGCGCTGGGCGCCGGCACGCTCACGCCGTATGTGGGCGCCGAGTACACGCATCTGGGCAGCGAAGGCTTCCAGGAACTCGGCGGCGAAGGGTTCGGCCTGCGCACCGCGGACTGGAGCGCCAGCCGGACGCAGGCGCTGGCTGGCCTGCAGCTGGCACGCCGCTGGGGCGACATCGCGCTGCAAGGGTATGGCGAGTGGCAGCACACGGTGGCGTCCAGCGGGCTGCAGGTGGACGCCAGTTTCGTCGGCATCGAGGCGTGGTCGCCGTTGCCGAGCCTGTCGCCGTCACGCTCGGGCGGACTGTTCGGCGTCGCACTGGAGGCCTGGCTGGCCCCGGCGGCCAGCCTGTCGCTGGGCTTCGACCAGCGCTTCGGCCCGCGCGGCGACGCGCGGCTGGTGTCGCTGCGCTACGCGCGCGGGTTCTGATCCGGAGCAGGCGATCGCCCGCACCGGCGATCGCCGATCAGCTGCGGCCGTCGAACAGCTCGCGGCCGATCAGCATCCGCCGGATCTCGTTGGTGCCGGCGCCGATGGCATACAGCTTGGCGTCGCGCAGGATGCGGCCGGTGGGGTATTCGTTGATGTAGCCGTTGCCGCCCAGCGCCTGGATGCCTTCCAGCGCCACCTGCACCGCGGCTTCGGAGGCGTGCAGCAGGCAACTCGCGGCATCGATGCGCGAGCGCTGCCCGGCGTCGTAGTCGCGCGCCACCTGGTAGGCGAACGCGCGTGACGACTGCAGCGCCGTGTACATGTCGGCAATCTTGGCCTGCATGATGCCGAAGGTGCCGATGGCCTGGTCGAACTGGCGGCGTTCGCGCACGTAGGGCAGGGCCTGGTCGAGCGACGCCTGCATCAGCCCGATCGGGCCGCCGCTCAGCACCAGCCGTTCGGTGTTGAGCCCCGACATCAGCACGCGCACGCCCTGGTGCACCTGGCCCAGCACGTTGGCGGCGGGGATGGCGCAGTCCTCGAACACCAGCTCGCAGGTGTTGGACCCGCGCATGCCCAGCTTGTCGAGCTTCTGCGCGGTGCGGAAGCCCGGCATGCCGCGCTCGACGATGAACGCGGTCATGCACTGGCTGCCGGCGTCCTTGCCGGCGGTGCGCATGTACACCACCAGCACGTCGGCCTCCGGGCCGTTGGTGATCCACATCTTGTTGCCGTTGGCGATCCAGGCGTCGCCCTGCAGTTCCGCACGGCAGGCCATGCCGCCGACTACGTCGGAGCCGGCACCCGGCTCGCTCATCGCCAGCGCACCCTTCCACTCGCCGCTGCACAGCTTCGGCAGGTAGGTCGCCAGCTGCTCCGGCGTGCCGTTGGCCGCCAGGTTGGCCACGCACAGGTTGGAGTGCGCGCCGTAGCTCAGGCCCACCGAGCCCGATGCGCGCGAGATCTCCTCCATCGCCACCAGGTGCGCCAGGTAGCCCATGCCGCTGCCGCCGTGTTCGGTGGGCGCGGTGATGCCGAGCAGGCCGAGCTCGCCGAGCTTGGGCCACAGGTCCTGCGGAAACGCGTTGTCGTGGTCGATCTGCGCGGCGCGTGGCGCGAGCTCCGCATCCGCGAACCGGCGGACCGCCTCGCGCAGGGCATCGATGTCGTCTCCGAGCGGGAACGGAC
>DATINB010000267.1:0-3379 GCA_035474775.1 Luteimonas sp. | reverse complement strand
CTGGCGCCGAACCGCCGGGTCGAGGTCAAGGTCGTCCTGCCCTGATCCACCGGCTCGTTGCAGCGGTCATGAAGCCCGGCCAAGCGCCGGGCTTTTTCATGTCAGGGTCGCGGCCGCCGCGACGATCTCGGTTTCCGACGGGATCACCAGGAACGCGGCGCCCGCCAGTGGCGTGAAGGTGTCGGCGCCGACCACGCGCCGCATCGGCTTCGCACCCAGGCCAGCCTCGGCGATGGCGGTGAGGATGCCCTCGCCCACGCCGGCGCTGCGCCGGCCCTCGTCGACGACCAGCACGCGCGCGCATTCGCCCACGTGGCGCGCGATGGCGGCTTCGTTGAGCGGCAGCAGCCAGCGCAGGTCGACCACGCGCACGCGCCAGCCGTTGGTGGCTTCGATGGCGCGCGCCGCGCGCAGGCTCATCGGCACGCCATTGCCGAAGGTGAGGATCACCAGGTCCGTGGCGGCCGCGTCATAGACCCGCTCCTCGCCGAATACCATCGCCTGGTCCGGCGGCGGATACGCGGTCAGCCAGCCGCCATCGCCGGCGGCATGCAGGTCCTTGGCCATGTACAGCGCGATCGGTTCCAGGAAGGCGCAGACCCGCCCGTCGACGCGCGCCATGGCCGCCAGCGTGCGCAACATGGTGGCGGCGTCGTCGCCGCGGCTGGGGCAGCCGATCACGAGCCCTGGAATGTCGCGCAGCGCGGTGATCGAGTTGTCGTTGTGGAAATGCCCGCCGAAGCCGCGCTGGTAACCCAGCGAGGCGATGCGCATGACCATCGGGTTGCGGTACTGGCCATTGCTGAAGAACTGCAGGCTGGCCGCCTCGCCGCGGATCTGGTCGCAGGCGTTGTGGAAGTACGCGAGGTACTGGATTTCCGGGAACGCCATCAGGCCCATGTTGGCGAACCCCTGCGCCAGGCCCAGGATGATGGTCTCGTCGAGCAGGGTATTGAACACCCGGCGGTTGCCGAACGCCTTCTGCAGGCCCTTGGTGACCGTGTATACCCCGCCCTTCTGCGCCACGTCCTCGCCGAACAGCGTGGCCTCGGGGTACTTGGCGAACAGGTCGTGCAGGGCATTGTTGATCTGGATGGCGAGGTGCCGCGGTGGCAGCTTCTCGGGCAACTTCTCGTCGCCGCCGAAGACCGCGGCGCGCGACACGGCGTGGTCGAATCGCGTGGCCTCGGCGTCCACCAGGGCGGGCGTGTACGGCGCCAGGGGCGCGACGACGTCTGCGAGTTCGGTCAGGCGCGGGCGCCCATCCGCGTCCTCGGCGGCCGCGAAGCACTTGCGCCGCGTTTCCTCGTAGAGCGCGACGATCTCGTCCTTCGACATCAACCCGGACTCGAGCGCGATGGCGGCCGAACGCAGCAGCGGGTCGCCTGCCTCGACGCGCACCAGTTCCTCGATGCTGCGCCACTCGATCTCGAAGTCGGTACCGGCGTGGCCCATGATCCGCGTGGTGCGCAGGTGCAGGAAGGTCGGCCTGCGCGTGCGCCGGCAATGGTCGACGGCGCGTTGCACGTCCGCGTAGCCCGTGGCCAGGTCGAGCCCGTCGGCGTAGACGTAGTCGAGGTCGCGCCGCTCGGCGAAGTTGCGCGCGATCCAGCCCTCGGGCGTCTTCACCGAGATGCCGATGCCGTTGTCCTCGCAGACGAACAGCACCGGCGCCGGCAGCTTCTGGTACGCCGTCCAGCCGGCGGCATTGAAGGCGGTCTGCGCGGTGGCATGGTTGCTGGACGCATCGCCGAACGAGCACACCACGATGCTGTCCTCGGGGATCGGCAGCGCGTGGCCGATGCGCCGGCCCTGTTCGATCGCGATCGCGGTGCCCAGTGCCTTGGGCAGGTGCGAGGCGATGGTGGAGGTCTGCGGCAGCACCCACAGCGGCTTGCTGCCCCAGACCTTGTGCCGCCCGCCCGACGCCGGGTCGTCCTTGCTGGCCGCGAAGGACAGCGCCGAATCCATGATCGGGTCCATGCCCGGCAGCTTGCGGAAGCGCTCGGCCATGAACGCGCCGCTGCGGTAGTGCAGGAACGCCGGATCGGTATGGCGCGTGGCACGCGCCACCATCGCGTTGCCCTCGTGACCGCTGGAGCCGATGGTGTAGAAGACCTTGTCCTGCACGCGCAGCACGCGCGCCATCAGGTCGAGGTGGCGGCTGATCAGCTGGGACTCGAACAGCTCGCGGAAGCCACGCGCGTCGAGCGCACTGCCGTCCAGGATGGCCTCGTCGTCGGACGGCCGCGCGTCGGGCCGCCCGTCCCAGTCGCGTACCCATTCCTGGAAATTGACGTCGCAGATCTCCGCGCGGTTGAGGCCGCGCATGCGGGCGGGGATGGGGGGGGGGGATGCAGGCATGGTCGACGTGCTCATCAGGATTGCTTGGCGAAAAAAAGCGCGCTGGCGCCCGCAGCGGCGAGCGTTAGCCAGATGGCCATGGCAGCCAGGACGCGACTGCGCGTCGTAGCTGCTGCGGCCGCTCCCAGGTTGACGAAAGACACGAGGGCCCAGATCGAACCGACCACGCTCATGACGACGGCAACGACGATCCCCGGAAGTTCACCTGGCCCGATGACGTGATCGGAGGCCAGCCGCTCGACGTGCCCACCCAGGGCAAGGACCGCGACGACATTGAACAGCACCGCCGGCACCATCGCCCATCCCACCGCATGCAGCAGACGCGACCACTCAATGCGCACGCGCAGGGCGCGCAGCGCCCAGGCCATCACCAGAGTCCAGAACCCGACACGCAGGGGCAACATGACCACGCTGCGACCGAGCGCCACCAGCGTGGCGCTATCGCGGCTCGCCGCGTATTCGGCACCGCCGTCCAGCGCGATGCCGAGGCACATGACCGTCACCAGGCATATCGCGGGCACGGTCCAGTCAAGCGTCCGGCCGTAGATGGCAGCCGCGGTTTCACGCGGTGCGAACAGCACACCCGCCGCGCGCACCCGACGGCGACGTCGGCAAGCGAACACCAGCAGCAGGATGCACCCGAGCAGAGCGCCCAGCGGCCACGCACGGTCACGGAGCGTACCCCACTGATCTTCGAGCGAGATCCCGTCCAGGTCGACTGCATAGGCAAGCAGGTCGCGTGCCTTGGCCATGTCCTCGCGGAAGCGGGCATCATCAGCGGCCGGAACGGCGTCCGAGATCCGCGTCCAGGTCGCACGCACGACGAGATCGTCGCCTTCGACGCGGACATCGCGTGCGAAGCGGAAGTGCGGGTTGTCCACACTTGCATGCTCCGGTTCGATGGACCACCCGAGTCCGTTGTCGACGCGGATCGTCTGGGCAGCGCGCCGGGGACCGCTCAATGCACGCGGATCCCGCCTCGCGGCATCCTCGGGCAGGTCGAGCCAATCCGACA
>DATINB010000266.1:0-1841 GCA_035474775.1 Luteimonas sp. | reverse complement strand
AGATGCCTTCCAGCTCCACGCGATGCGCATCGCCGCCCACGCGATCGCGATACACCAGGCCGGTGACGCGGCTCCCGTCGCCCAGCACTTCCAGCGTCTGCCCCGAGGTGATCACGGTGACGTTGGACAGGCTGCGCAGCTTGCGCTGCAGCACTTCGTCGGCGCGCAGCCTGCTGTCGAACTCGATCAGCGTGACCTGCGCCACGATGCCGGCCAGGTCGATCGCCGCTTCCACGCCCGAGTTGCCGCCACCCACCACCGCCACGCGCTTGCCCTTGAACAGCGGGCCGTCGCAGTGCGGGCAATAGGCCACGCCCTTGTTCTTGTACTGGTCTTCGCCCGGCACGTTCATCTGCCGCCAGCGCGCCCCGGTGGCCAGCACCACGGTGCGGCCACGCACGCTGGCGCCGCTCTCCAGGTGGATGGTGGTCACGCCATCCTCGTCCTGCTCGAGCTTGCTGGCGCGCTGCAGGTTCATGATGTCGACCTCGTACTGGCGCACGTGCTGCTCCAGCTGCGCGGCCAGCTTCGGGCCTTCCGTCTCCTGTACGGAGATGAAGTTCTCGATCGCCATGGTGTCCAGCACCTGGCCGCCGAACCGCTCGGCCACCACGCCGGTGCGGATGCCCTTGCGCGCCGCGTAGACCGCCGCGGCGGCGCCGGCGGGGCCGCCGCCGACGACCAGCACGTCGAAGGTCTCACGCGTGTCGATCGCGGCCGCTTCGCGCGCGGCGGCGCCCACGTCGAGCCGGCTGACGATCTGTTCCAGCGTCATGCGGCCCTGCTCGAACAGTTCACCGTTGAGGTACACCGACGGCACCGACAGGATCTCGCGTGCTTCGACCTCGGCCTGGAACAGCGCGCCGTCGATGGCCACGTGGCGGACGTTGGGATTGAGTACGGCGGCGAGGTTCAGCGCTTGCACCACGTCCGGGCAGTTCTGGCACGACTGCGAGAAGTAGGTCTCGAAGTGCAGCAGTCCGTCCGCGCTGTCCGCGCGCAGCGTGCGCACCTGCTCCAGCAGTTCGGGCGCGGCCTTGGACGGGTGCCCGCCGGCCTGCAGCAGTGCCAGCACCAGCGAGGTGAACTCGTGGCCCATGGGCAGCCCGGCGAAGCGCAGGTGGATGTCGTGGCCGGGCGCTGTGATGGCGAACGACGGCGTCCGCACGTCGTCGTTGCGGCGCACGTCGACGCTGATCATCGGCGACTGCTCGTTGATGTCCTCCAGCAGCTCGAGCATGTCGCGCGAGCCCTCGCCGTCATCGATGGACGCCACCAGCACCAGCGGGCGCTGCAGGCGCTCCAGGTAGGCCTTGAGCTGGGTCTTGAGGTCTTCGTCGAGCATGGCGGTCTCCGGAAGCGGGCAATACGGGATCGGGCATCCGCCACGTGGCCGGGTGCCGATGCATGGGGGTGGACCGCAGACCGCGCCTGGGCACGGGCTGGGGTCCAACCCCACTCCCGCCATGGGCGGGAATGGAGTGGATGACGACCGGTCGGGCCAGGGACGCACGCAAGCGGGTGGGAGAGAGTTCACCCGCGTGCTCGCGAACCCCGCCGACAGGCCGTCTGCGACGTCAGATCTTGCCGACCAGGTCGAGCGAGGGCCTGAGGGTCTTCTCGCCTTCCTTCCACTTCGCCGGGCACACCTCGCCCGGATGCGCGGCGACGTACTGCGCCGCCTTGACCTTGCGCAGCAGCTCGAGCGCGTCACGGCCGATGCCTTCGGCGGTGATCTCGACCGACTGGATGGTGCCTTCGGCGTCGACGATGAAGGTGCCGCGGTCGGCCAGGCCGACGCCCGGGCGCATCACCTCGAAGTTGTTGGTGATGGTGCCGCT
>DATINB010000265.1:0-7810 GCA_035474775.1 Luteimonas sp. | reverse complement strand
TAGTCGTAGGCGGCATTGAAGGCTTCCAGACGCTGCGCGAACCAGGCCTCGCTGGCCGGCTCCAGCACCGGCCGCGCGAACAGGTTGCGCACGGTCACCAGCTTGGGCCGCCAGCGCTCGGCGGCCACGTGCAGGGTGTCGGTGAATGCCACCAGCGCCTGCGTGCGCGCGGCCGGGTCGGCACCGAGGCGCGGGGCCTCGCCATCGCGCAGGTAGGCGTCGTCGTGGAACAGCAGGCCCTCGAAATAGCTGCCCGCGGCCAGGTCTTCGTAGACCTCGGCCACCAGTGCACGCGTGCGCGGGTCCGAGGGGTCCAGGCGCGGCACGTCGGCGGGATCGCCGGCCGCGATCCGCAGCGACGCCTGCAGCGAGGCATCGGGCAGCTGCCAGCCCAGCACCGGCAGCCACGCGAACACGCGCACCCCGGCACGGGTGCGCAGCTGCCACGCCACCCGGTTGAACAGGTCGGCGCGCATCGGCAGGTGCCGGTTGGGGAAGTACACCGCGTCGGCGGCGCCGTTGCCGTCCGGATCCGCGAACGCCTGCAGGAACACGTGGCTCGGGCCGATGTCGCGGATGCGCTGCACCAGCACGTCGAGGTTGCGCTCGGTCTGCGCCGGGTCCGCGTCGTAGACGTGGTCGAGATCGACTTGCATGGCGCGCATGCCGCGGCGCGACGGGTCGCGGTGCAGGTCGTTGACCAGGTCGGCGGCGTCGGGGTTGTTGAACATCAGCATGCGCGAGATGCCGGCGAGGTCGTCGACGCCGTTGCCGTCCGGGCGCTGGTCGGCCTCGCGCGAGAGGTCGTCCTCGAGCGCGCCTTCGAGGTCGAACGACAGCGTCATGCCGAGAGCGGAGGCGATCTCGCTGGTGACCCGGTTGTAGGCGGCGTAGGGCCAGACGATGGCCTGCGGCCGGCGCCCGGTGCCGCGCGCGATGGCGTCGGCGCTGGCGGCCAGGTCGCGCTGGATGCGCGCGCGATAGGCGGCCTCGGACTCGTAGCCGGCCGGCGACCAGGTGCGGGTCACCGCCGCCGGCGTCGCGTTGCCCTGCGGGTTGCCCGGCACGCCCTTGTGCAGGTCGTGGCTGTGCGAGGCGATCTCCACCAGTCCGCTGTCCTGCATCTCGCGCAGCTGCGCCCAGCTGGCGAAGTCGGCGCGCAGGAACGGCCGCGGGCCGTAGTCGACGCTGGCGCCTTCGGGCAGGTCGGTCCACGCGGTGACCGGGGCCACCAGCGCCGGGTACCCGTACGCGCGCAGCAGCGGGTAGACATGCGTGTACACGCTGCGCAGGCCGTCGTCGAAGGTCAGCAGCACGGCCTTGTCGGGCAGCGCGGCGCCACCGGCGCGGGCCTCGCGCACGGCCTGCGCGCTGACCGGACGGTAGCCGTGCGCGTGCAGCCAGTCCAGGTGGGCGGCGAAGTTTGCGGTCGAGACCGCATAGGCATCCGGGTCGCCCTTGGCGGCCACGTCGTCGCGGATGTCGTGGTAGCTGAGCACCAGCACGGCACGTGCCGGAAGTGCGAACAGGGCGGCGAACGCTGCCAGCAGCAGTGCGAACAGGCGGATCATGGTGCGTCTCCCCAACGCCAGGCGAGGTCGAACGCGATGCGCTGCTCGCGGTTGCCGTCATAGACCGGCCGTGACCAGCTGACGCCGTATTCCAGGGTGTGGCCGATGCTGGCCTGCCACAGGTGGCGGTAGCCCATGGTGGGCACCCAGTGCGCGCCGTAGTCGCGCTGCCAGTACGGGCCGGCGGTGAGTTCCAGGCGCTGGCGGAAGTGGCGCTCGTAGCGGCGCCAGGCCATCTGGTCGATGCGCACGCCGATCGATGCCGACGCGTCGCGTTCCGGATTGAAGTACGGCGTCTGGTCGCCGTCCGAGCCGCGGCTGGTGGAGATGCCGGCGAGGCCGTCGACCAGCCAATGCGGACTGGCGAACAGGCGCTGGCTGCCGTCGGCGGAGAGCGCCTCGCGGCTGTTGCCGTCCTCGTAGCGGTAGCGCGCGCCGCCGATACGCAGCCAGGTTTCCTCGCTGGGCGTCCACACCGCGGCCGCCGCCAGGCTGTCGGCGGTGATGCCGAAGCGGCGCGCCTGCAGGGAGGCGTCGATGTCGCGGCGCGCATAGGCCACGGTGCCGCGCCAGGCGTCCGAGAAGCGCCAGTCGGCGGCCAGCGTCAGCGCGGTGGCGCCGTCGTCGTAGCGATCGTCGGCGTGGAAGGCGAACGCCGAGACGCCGAGCCGGTCGTAGCGGTACTGCACGCCCAGGCCGGCGCGGCGATGGCGCACGCGCTGGTCGTCGAAATCCGCCCAGGCGTCCTCGGCCACCGCGCCCACGCGCCAGCGGTCGTCGATGAGCGGGGTGGCCAGCGCGACGCGCACGCCGCCGTCGCGGCTGCCGAGCGGCGAGGCCGAGGTACCGGCGTCGCGGGTATCGCTTTTCGCGCGCGAAGCCTCGACCGAGGCCTGCCAGCCACGCCGACGCTGCAGCGCCTGGCCGATGCGGTCGAGGCGCGCGTCGTCGGGAAAGCGCGCGCGCATGTCCTGGTACGCCGCATCCGCGTCGTCGACGCGGTCCAGGGTGGTCAGTGCATCGACGCGGCCGGCGTGCGCATCGCGCAGACCGGGTTCCAGCGTCAGCGCCATGTTGTAGCGCTGCAGCGCCGCCGTCGGGCGCATGCGCCGCGACTGCACGCCGCCGATCGCCGACTGCAGGCTGGCATTGCGCGGGGCGAGGATGCCCAGGATCCGCAGCGACGCTTCCGCGCGGTCGTTGTCGTTGCCGAACGAGCGCACCATGGCCAGGTTGACGTCGGCCGAATAGCGGTCCCAGTTCTCGTAACCGGAGCGCGCACCGGCGCGACGCGGCCACGGATCCTGCGAGGCGGCCAGCGCTTGGAAATGCGGAGTGGCGAGGTCGAAGCGCTCCTGCTCCAGCCAGGCATAGCCCAGCAGCAGCCGGGCGCTGAACGCGTCGGGGTCGTGCGCGATCGCCGCCTGCAGCACCGGTTCGGCGTCCTCCGGCCGGCGCAGCGCCAGCAGCGCGTCGCCGACGGTCGGCAGGATGTACGCGGGCACCTCGATGCCCTCGGCGAGCAGGGCCTCGTACCCGTCGACCACGGCCTGGTACTGCTGCAGCCGGCTCAGCGACGACAGCGCGTCGACGCGCAGGCGCGTGGCTTCCCAGCGCGTGGTGCGCGGAACGGCCTGCACTGCGTGCAGCGTCGCGTCCGCGGTCCGCGCCTCGGCCAGCGGCTGGCGTGTGTCCTGCGGTGCGTGGCCGCCCCAGCCGATCATGCGGGCCACGCGGTCGCCTTCGATGCGCTCGCGCTCGTGGGCCGGGAACAGCGCCGGACGGCGTGCGACGGCTTCGGCGGCGAGGGTCGAGGCGCCGAGGTCTGCAAGCGTCAGCGCACGCTGGCGATAGGCGACCTCGTCGCGCGGCTCGGCTGCGAGGCGGGCCTCCAGGATCGCGAGCACCTCGGCATGCCGACCCTGCGCGCGCAGCGCGTCCAGGCCGGCACCCGCGGCCGGCGTTCCCGTGGCGCGACCGGCCGCGGTGGTCGGCACGTCCGGGCCCCGTGCGGACGCGTCCGCGGGCCTGGCGGCCACCGCGGCATCGGCCGCGTGCGCGGCGGGCACGCAGGCCGCGGCGACTGCCACGGCCAGCAGGGAAAGCAGGACGGCGCGCTGCGGCGTCGCCGCCACTGCGCGCGAGCGCATCGGAGAGGGTTTCAAGCGAGGACCTGCGGACGCCGTGGGGGTGGCGCCTTCAATCTGGGACCGCTGTCACGGTTGCCAGGGCGGCGATCCTGAGGGACGCGACGTCAATTGCATCGTCACGCCGGTCCTCCGCCACTCCTGCGACGCAGGGCCGATGGCGCCGCGCGCTTGCTGGCTGCACGGGCAGCCCGTATCATGCGCGGCTCGCAATCGGGGTGTAGCTCAGTCTGGTAGAGCGCTACGTTCGGGACGTAGAGGTCGCAGGTTCGAATCCTGTCTCCCCGACCAATGCGAAGTGGACACAGCCTCGGACGCCGCGCGCCGGGGCTTTTTTTTGGCCCACGGCCATCGCCACGCGCGTCCCCCATTCGAAGCCGGCCGTGTACCCCGCAGTGACCGCCCGATGACGCCCGCCACCGCTGCCGAGCCAGGCCGGCGGCGCCAGCAGTGGCTCGACCGGCTCGCCGATCCGGTCCGCGGGCAGTTGCGGCTGGCAGCGGCGTGCGCATCGCTGGCCGGGTGGCTGCTGGTGCCGCAGGCGGCTGCCGTGGCCTGGATCGTGCAGGCAGTGCTGGTCGACGGGCGCAGCCCCGGCAGCGCCGTCGTCCCGTGGGCGGTGCTGGCCGTCGCGCTGCTGGCGCGTGCGGCACTCGGCTGGATCGGGCCCGCTTTGGCGGGCGCGGCGTCCGAACGCATCCGCCAGCGGCTTCGCCTGCGCCTGTACGGCCGCCTGTCCGCTGCCCGGCCGAGCTGGCTGCGTCGTCGGCGCAGCGGCGCGCTGGCGGAACTGATGCTGGGCCACGTGGATGCGCTGGACGGCTACTTCGCCCAGTACGTTCCGGTGCGCACCGAGGTCGTGGCCGTGCCGCTGGCGATCCTGGCCGCGGTGTTCACCGCCAACTGGGTGGTCGGCGTGGTGCTGCTGCTGACCGCGCCCCTGGTGCCGTTCTTCATGATGCTGGTGGGCTGGCGCGCGCAGGCGGCCGGCCGCGCGCAGCTGCGCGAGGTGGCGCGCATGGGCGGGCATTTCGCCGACCGCCTGAAGGGCCTCGGGCTGATCCGCGTCTACGGACGCGCACAGGCGGAGCTGGACGGAATCGTGGCCGCCAGCGAGGGCGTGCGCCTGCGCACGCTCGCGGTGCTGCGGATCGCGTTCCTGTCGTCGGCGGTGCTGGAATTCTTCGCGTCGGTCAGCGTGGCGGTGGTGGCCCTGTACCTGGGCCTGGTGTACCTGGGCCTGCTGCAACTCGGCGGCAACGGTCTGACGCTCGGCACGGGCGTGTTCTGCCTGCTGCTGGCGCCGGAGTTCTTCGCGCCGTTCCGGCGCCTGGCCGCGAATTACCACGACCGCGCCAATGCGCTGGCGGCGGTGGCCGAGATCGAATCGCAGCTCGACGGCTTGCCCGAGGCGGGCGCCGACGCCGCCGACACGCAGGTTTCCGAGGCGCAGGGCGCCCCGGCGCGTCCGCACGCGACGCCGGCAGGCCGCGCGCCGGCCAGCGACGCGTTGGTGACCGACACGACAGCCACCGCCACGACGGCGACGCAGGTCCTCTGCGCCCCGCATCCAAGCGCCCCGTCGCTGCATGCGGAGGGCCTGGCCCTGCGCCCCGCGGGTGCGCGCAGGGCCGTGCTGGACGGGCTGGCGTTCGAACTCGCGCCCGGCCGGCGGCTCGCGCTGGTGGGCCCCAGCGGCTGCGGCAAGACCACCCTGCTGGAGGCACTCGCCGGCTGGACCCCCGCGGACGCCGGGACCTTGCAGGTGCGGCCCGCCGCCGCCGTCGGGTTCGTGCAGCAACAGCCCTATCTGTTTCCCGGCAGCATCGCCGACAACCTGCGGCTGGCCCATCCCGGTGCGTCCGCGGTCGCGTTGCGCGCGGCGGCCGATGCCGCACAGGTGCTGCGCTTCACCGATGCGCTGCCCGACGGGCTCGACACCGTGATCGGCGAGCGCGGCTTCGGCCTGTCGGGTGGGGAGGCGAGGCGGGTCGGCATTGCCCGGCTGTTCCTGCGCGATCCCGGCCTGGTGCTGCTGGACGAGCCGACCGCGTTCCTGGACGCGGACACCGAGGCCGCGCTGCTGGCCGCGCTGCACGACTTCCTGCGCGGTCGGACGGTGGTCCTGGCCACGCACGCCGCGGCCACGGTGCGGCTGGCCGATACGGTGCTGCAGTTGCCCGGCGGCGCCCCGCTGACAGTGGCCGAAGCCGCGGCGGCCTGCATGCGCGGTGCGCCGTGAGCACGCCTGGATCCGGCCCGGGCGCGGTGTTCCGCCGTCACGGCCTGCGGCTGGCGGGCACGGTGGCGCTGCTGCTGGCCACGCTGCTGGCGGGCATCGGCCTGCTGTCGGTCTCCGGCGGCTTCCTGGCCGCGGCCGCACTCGCCGTCGGCGGGCTTGCCGGCGGATTCAACCTGTTCACGCCGTCCGCCGGGATCCGCGCACTGACCTTCGCCCGCATCGCCTCGCGCTATGCCGAGAAGCTGCTCGGCCACGACGCCACGCTGCGCATCGCACGCGACCTGCGGGTCTGGTTCTTCCGCCGCGCGTTGCCGCTGGCACCCGCGAAGCTGGGTGTGGAGCGCACCGGCGAACTGCTGGCGCGGCTGATGTCGGACATCGATGCCGTCGACGGTCTGCTGGTGCGGGCACTGGGGCCGATCGCGGCGCTGGGCGCGATGGCGCTGGTCGCGGTCCTGGCCGCGAACTGGATCCACCCGCCGGCCGGCCTGCTGCTGCTGGTGCTGGCGCTCGTCATCGGGCTGGCGGTGCCGCTGGTGGTCGCGCTGGGCGGGCGTCGGCTGGAAGGGCAGCGCGCGGCACACCGCGGGCGGTTGCGCACGCTGGTCTTCGAAGGCCTGGAAGGTGCGCCCGACCTCGCCGCACTGGGCGCCGGTCCGGCGTGGGCGGCCCGGGTCGCCGACGTGGGCGCCGAGGTGGCGCTGCTGGATGCCCGCCGTCGCCGACGGCTGTCGGGCGCACAGGCGCTGCACGCGCTGCTGGCGGCCGCCGGGCTGTGCGCCATGCTGTGGCTGGCGCTGGCGGCGTTCCACGCTGGCACGGTCACCGCGACGGCGGCCGCCGGGCTGGTGTTCCTCGCGATCGCGGTGCTGGAGGGCTGGGCCGGCGCCGGCATCGCCTGGCAGGCCCTGCAGTCCGGGCTGGCCTCGCTGGCACGCGTGCGCGGCACCGCCATGCAGGCGCCGGCCGTGCTCGAGGCGGCCGCGCCGCGCAGGTTCGATGCCGGCCCGCAGCCGCTGCGCTTCGAGTCGGTCCGCTTCGCCTGGCCCGGGGCCGCACGCGATGCGCTCGGCGATGTCACCTTCACCCTGGCCCCGGGCGAGCGGATCGCCATTTCCGGCGACAGCGGCAGCGGCAAGTCCACGCTGTCGGCGCTGATGCTGCGGTTGTGGGATCCGGGCCAGGGTCGCGTTCGGTACGGCGGCGTCGACCTGCGCGACGCGGCGGTCGCCGACTGGCACGCACGCATCGCCTGGCTGCCGCAGGCCGCCCCGGTGTTCGCCGGCAGCCTGCGCGACAACCTGGCGCTGGCCGATGCCGGGGCGACCGACGCGCGCATGTGGGACATGCTCGGGCACGTGCGCCTCGACGGCGTGGCGCGCGCGCTGGGCGGGTTGGATGCGTGGGTCGGCGAGAACGGGGCCACCCTCTCGTCGGGCCAGGCGCGCCGGCTCGCATTGGCGCGCGCGTTGCTGCGCAGGGCCGACATCCTGCTGCTCGACGAGCCGACCGAGGGGCTCGACCGTCCCACCGCGGATGCGGTCCTCACGGCGGTGGCCGATGCCCTAGACGGGCGCAGCCTGGTGCTGATCACCCACCAGACGCCGCCCGCCGGCGTGATCGACCGGCATTACCGGATCCGCGACGGGCGCCTGCACGACGTGGACGCCTGACGCCCGACGCCGACGCAGGCGAAGGCATCAGGCAGGCGGACGACGGCGCGCAGCGCCCGCCACGGGGAGTCGCGGGGACGCCATGGCGAGGCGGGGCGCCGGCCGTGGAGCACGCGCCGGTGCCGATCGAAGTGGACCCACTAGAATCGACGGCCCATGGATCGCATCGCCCGGAGC
>DATINB010000264.1:0-2661 GCA_035474775.1 Luteimonas sp. | reverse complement strand
CACCGCATCGGAGAGCATCAGCACGCTGTCGTCCAGCCGCACCTCGCCGTGCGCCACGCCGCCCGTGTCGTTGCGGACGACGCGCAAGCGCACCGCGCCGAACACCTCGACCAGGAAGTCGATGGTGGCCTGCGCCCCCTCCACGACCAGGTACGGCGAGGCGGATGGATAGTCGCCAGGCTTGAATGGCATGCGCGCGCTCGGCTGGCTGCTCGGTTCCGGCAAGGGTATCGCACGCGCCGCGCCCGGGGATGTCCGGCGTTGCACGACCAACCTGCGGAACGGCCTGTACGTGCGAAGCGTGGATTCACCGACCGTCGCACGACACCAGCACCCAGTCCTCTTCGGACGGGTTGCCGGGCACGAGGCGCAGCACCAGCTGCCTGCGCGTCGCCTTCAGCACCCGAAAGCGCAGTGGCACGCCGCTCGTGTCGATGCCATGGCCCTCGGGCAGCCCGTCCTCCAGCACGAGCACGCCGCCCGCCAGCTGCAACCGATGGCGACCGCTGAAGTCACCGGAGTACTGGTCGCCGCTGATGACGAACACCGCGGCCGCGTCGTCGCATTGCGACCACCACGCCCCCTGCAGCGGATCGATGCCGGTGCGGTCGCCGGAGGGACCGCGGGCCGATGCCGGCATGGCCACGGCCGTCAGGAGGCACGCAACACCGGCGCACAGCCACCGGGTCATTGCGCGGGACCATGCAGGCCAGGCTGCGCACGCCGCGGAGCGCGCGTTGACGCGGCGACCCGTGTGCGCAGGCACGGCCGGGCCGGCGATGCCGGGTCGCCCGGGAATGGTGTCGACCGCGTCGTCATGGGCCAACGCACGATCAGGCCTTGCCGCGCAACTCGACCAGCGGCGTGAAACCCCCGAAGATCATCCGCCGGCCGTCGAACGGCATCGGATTCCGGGCAGGGTCCATGCGCGGGTCGCTTCCGTCCATGATCCTGGCGAACGCCGCGTCGCGCGTGGGTTTGTCCGGCCATTCGATCCACGAGAACACCACGGTCTCGTCGTCCTTCGCCTGGACGGCCTTGCGGAAGTCGGTGTACTGGCCATCGGGCACGTCGTCCGCCCAGCATTCCAGCACGCGCGTGGCACCGAGTTCGATGAAGAACGCATCGCCGAGGTTGGCGTGGTCGATGAATGCCTGCCGGTTCGCCGTCGGCACGGCAAGCACGAAACCGTCGATGTAGGCCATGTGCAGTCTCCTTCCGATACACCTGTGAATCGAGCCTGGTTGATCAATCCTGGCTAACGTTCGGCCATCGATGAATGCTGGCCTTGTCCGGACCGGCGAAGACGGCCAGTACCGGGAACCCTTGTTCCACATTCAGCGTGAGCGGCTTGAAGTCGGCTGGCAGCGCCCCGTTCTCCAGGCCCCTGTCGAGTGCGACGGCCACCCGGGCCACCCGGAGTGCCTGCACGAGTGGATCCCGGACCTGCCGCCTGGACCCGACCTCGACGAGCAATGCGTCCACGTCATTGCGACCATGCGTCCCCCGCAGATCGTCCCGCCTGCGTCGAGCCCGAAGCCAAAGCGGCTTCAACCTGGACGGATCCTAGCCCCGATCACCGGCAGCCGGCTGCGCCAGCCGGACGATGACGGCGCGGATGACCAGCAGCAAAAGGGTTGCCACCCACTGGACCAGTGGCACGGACAGGAACGCGAGGCCACCCTGTGCGTCCGGGTGCACGAAGGCCACATCGCAATACACCAGCGTGCCGACCATGCCGATGCAGCCAGCGCCGACGACGAACACCGCATGGCCGACGGGCGCCCGCGCGAATCGCCGTGAAAGCGCGGCGAGCCCCGCATACGGCGACACGGAGAACAGGAGCAGCCCGCCCAGGACGAGATAGCCGGTCGCATCCTGGTACGCGTGGTTGCCGCCCCAGGGGCGGGCCAGATAGATGCCCAGCGCCACGACCACGCTGGCCGAGAGGGCCAGCATCCAGAGCAAGACGCGCTGCAACGCTCGCGTGGACATGTGGAACGGCGCCCGGGCGCGGGGCTCAGGCCGTGCCATGCCGGGCAGCCAGGCCAGTGGCACGGACCGCCTGCCATGTGCGTTTCGCGACGAATCGGTAGTGGCTCGAGCGCATGGTCAGGGCCTATGCCGGCGCGGCGATGGCGTCGTATCCCGCCGCGGAGAACTGTATCAAGCAGTAGCCATGTCCGAACGGGTCGGACATCACGGCGATCCGCCCCCACGCATGCTCGCGGATCGGGTGTTCCTGGAGTCCGCCGGCGGACATCGAGCGCGCGAGCGCGGCGTCGAGGTCGTCCACCACGAAATCCAGGTGGATCGGCGTCCAATGGCGTGAATAGGCGCGCCTGCCGTCAGCCGCGTGACAGGCCCTGCTGCCAGCAGCCTTCTCCAGGAGATAGATCCGGGCGGTGGCGCCCACGAGTTCGAGAACGCCTGGCCCCAGGCGGCGACCCGGGTCGAGCTGGAAGGCCGCGCAGTAGAAACGCGCGGCGGCTTCGATATCGCTTACATCAACGTTGACCAGCAGCCCGACCACCGTCTCGGCGCCCTCCCTGTGTGGATCCGGCCGGAAAGAGTCAGGGCTCAACCCGACCGCCTCCGAGTCGATCCCGTGCTGCAGATTTCCTGCCGGAAGCGGGCCCCAGGTGCCCGGCACGCCCCAAG
>DATINB010000263.1:0-9615 GCA_035474775.1 Luteimonas sp. | reverse complement strand
TCGGCCAGCGACACCTCGAGCAGTCGCGGGCCGAGGACGCCGCGCCAGTGCGCCATCAGCGCCGCGTAGCCGTGGTGGTAGGCGGCGAGTTCGCGTTGGTCGTAGGAGTAGCGGCCGAAGCCGCCGTAGAGCATGCGCAGGTTGGCGAAGCACACGTCCATCGGCGCGCGCCGCATGTGCACGAAACGCGCGCCGGGCACCGCACGCGCCACCAGGCCCAGCAGCAGCAGGTTGCTCGGCAGTTTCTCGGTCCACGCCCGCCCACCCGCCGCGCGCCATGCCGACCCGGCCAGGTAGTCGCGGCCCAGCGCGGCCCAGTCCACCGTCGCGCTGCGCCCGAGGACCTCGGCATCCAGCACGCCACGGCCGCGATGGTCGACGGCCAGCCGCAGTCGCGCGGGGAAATCCATGGTTTCGCCACCCGCGGCCACCTCCGGGTGGCCGGCGAGGAGGCGCTCCAGCAGCGTGGTGCCGGAGCGGAACAGGCCGGCGACGAACACCGGCCGCGGCCCTTCGCTGGCCGCGCCGGGCCCGCGCACGAACGCCGCATCGCAGCGGGTGCGGATCGCCTGCATCAGGCGCAGGTCGGCTTCGGGGTCGTAGCGGAGCAGGGCGCGCTTGGCACGGTTGGCCCGCGCGAGTGCATCCCAGGCCGCGGTGTGTTCGCGCAGGTCGTGCAGTTCATCGAACAGGGCGTAGCTGAAGTGGATGTCGTGCTCGCCCCCCGCCGCGACGCGGTCGCGCTCGCGGCGCAGGCGCTCGACGCGCGCGACCGCACCCGCTGGATCGCGCGTGCGCAGCGCGGTGAGCCGCCAGTGCGCGTGGGCGAAATGCGGCGCGAGGGCGATGGCGCGCTCGAGGTCGGCGCGCGCCCCGGCGAAGTCGCCCATGAACAACCGCGTGCTCCCGCGCAGGTAGGCGGCGGGCGCATGGGCAGGATCCAGGGCCGCGGCCCGGTCGAGCCAGTGCAGGGCGTCCGCGTGCAGGTCCTCGCGGCCGAGCACGTCGGCGAGTGCGACCAGTGCGTCGGCCGATGCCTCGCCGGCATGCGCGCGCAACGCCGCGGACAGCGTGGCCAATGCCTGCACCTCGTGATACCGCTCCAGCAGGCGTGCCAGGGGCACTCCGTCCGCAAACGTGGACACTCCGGCCGCCTGCGCGCGCAGGGTGGCCACGCAGCCGTCGCGGTGCCGACCGGCGCGCACCTGCGCCTGTGCGAGCGCGATCCACGCCGACGCGTCCGCCGGGCGCTGCCCGGCCAGCGCCGTGAACGCGGCCACCGCGCCCGGCCAGTCGCGCGCCGCCATGCAGGCGGTGCCGCGGTGCCGCAGGTCGGCGTCAGGTCCGTTCACAGGCCGTAGGGTGCGCCGAGCTTGGCCAGCAGGGTCAGGAGGCTGGCGCGCTCGTCGGCGTCGAGCGGATCCAGCAGGTCGCGCTCGTAGCCCAGGGCGAGCGGCACGACCTCGTCGTAGACCGCATGGCCGGCATCGCTCAGGGCGAGCACCGACCGTCGGCGGTCGTCGCCATGCAGCGTACGCTGCAGCAGGCCGCGGGCCAGCAGGCGCGCCACGGCACGGCTCACCGCCACCTTGTCCATCGCCGTACGCTCGGCCACCGCGGTCGCCGACAGCCCCGGGTAGCGGCCGAGAACCGCGATGACGCGCCATTCCGTCACCGCGAGCCCGAAGCGCGCGGCGTAGGCGCTGGCGATCGACTGGCTCACCCGGTTGGACAGCACGCTCAACCGGTACGGCACGAACCGCTCCAGCTCCAGCACCGGATGCATCGGCACGGGCGGCGCCACCCCGGCGTCAGGTGCGGGCATGGCCTGGGTCGCGGTCGGCTGGCGCGGCATGCTGCGATGCACCTTGGCTGATGGTTTCAGCTGAAACTATAATCGAGCCGCCCCCGTTGCGCGCGCCGATCCGGCTGCCGCGCCCCACCGCCGTCGCCCCTGCAGGAGCTTCCATGAGCGCCCAGATCCCCGCCGCCACGCCCGGCATGCCCAACCTCGGCATGCAGGTCACCACGTTCGAGAACCCGATGGGCATCGACGGCTTCGAGTTCGTCGAGTTCGCCGCCCCCGATGGCCAGCGCGAGCTGCTGCACGACTATTTCCGGCGCATGGGCTTCACCGCGGTGCTGCGCCACAAGGTGCGCCCGATCACCGTGTACCGCCAGGGCGGCGTCAACCTGCTGGTCAACGAGGACCCGGATTCGTTCGCGGCCGATTTCGCCAGGGCGCACGGACCCAGCGCCTGCGGGTTCGCGATCCGCTTCCGCAAGCCGGGCGACGAGGTGCTGCAGACGGTGCTCGGCAACGGCGGCGAGGCGATCGACCACAAGGCCGATACGCGCGCCGTGGATGCGCCGGTGGTCAAGGGCATCGGCGACTGCATGCTGTACCTGGTCGACCGCTACGGCGAGTCCGGCTCGATGTACCAGGACTACCTGCCGGTGCAGGGCGCCGACCAGAACCCGAAGGGCTTCGGGCTGACCTTCATCGACCACCTCACGCACAACCTGTACTTCGGCAACATGCAGAAGTGGTCGGACTACTACGAGCGCCTGTTCAATTTCCGCGAGATCCGCTACTTCGACATCAAGGGCGCCAAGACCGGCCTGACCTCGAAGGCGATGACCGCGCCGGACGGCATCGTGCGCATCCCGCTCAACGAGTCCAACGACCCCAAGAGCCAGATCAACGAGTACCTCGACGCCTACAAGGGCGAGGGCATCCAGCACATCGCCTGCTTCACCGACGACATCTACGCCACCGTCGAGGCCATGCGCGGGCAGGGCGTGGAGTTCCTGGACACGCCGGAGACCTATTTCGACGTCATCGACGAGCGCGTGCCCAACCACAACGAGGACGTGGAGCGGCTGCGTCGCAACCGGATCCTGATCGATGCCGACCTCGAGACCAAGCAGCGCAAGCTGCTGCAGATCTTCACCACCAACTCGATCGGGCCGATCTTCTTCGAGATCATCCAGCGCAAGGGCAACGAGGGCTTCGGCGAAGGCAACTTCCAGGCGCTGTTCGAATCGATCGAGCGCGACCAGATGAAGCGCGGCGTGCTCTGATCCCGACTGCGCGCGGCGGAGGTGTCCGCTGCGCGCATGACCGAAGCCGACGCACGCGTGCCACCGGCCGCGTGCGTGCGACCGCCGCGGACGCGGCCGATGCCCCAGGAGCCGCGCGATGAACGCACACCTCGACGACAACCTGATCCCGCTGCCGGTGCAGGGCGCGGCTGGCACCGATGCACTGCAGTACATGTCGGGTTTCGGCAACGAGTTCGCGACCGAAGCCCTGCCGGGCGCGCTGCCGGTCGGGCAGAACTCGCCGCAGCGGGTCGCCCATGGGCTGTACGCGGAGCAGCTCTCAGGCACCGCGTTCACCGCGCCGCGCGGCGAGAACCGCCGCAGCTGGCTGTACCGGATCCGCCCGGCGGCGATGCACGGCACCTTCGACCCGTTCGTGCAGCCGCGTTTCCACGACGAGTTCGGCACCGGGCCGGTCACGCCCGACCAGCTGCGCTGGAATCCGCTGCCGATGCCGGACACGCCGGTGGATTTCGTCGACGGGCTGTTCACCGTCGCCGGCAACGGCGCCGCGCATGCGCAGGCCGGCGTGAGCATCCACCTGTATGCCGCCAACGCCTCCATGCACGGCCGGTTCTTCTACAGCGCCGACGGCGAATGGCTGCTGGTGCCGCAGCAGGGCCGCCTGCGCCTGCACACCGAATTCGGCGTGCTCGAGGTCGAGCCGCAGGAAATCGCCGTCGTTCCGCGCGGCGTGCGCTTCCGCGTCGAACTGCCGGATGGCGCGGCGCGCGGCTACGTCTGCGAGAACTTCGGCGCGCTGATGCGCCTGCCCGACCTGGGCCCGATCGGCGCCAACGGCCTCGCCAACCCGCGTGACTTCCTGTCGCCGGTGGCGGCGTACGAGGATGTCGAGGGCGAGTTCGAACTGATCGCGAAGTTCCAGGGCCACCTGTGGCGGGCGCCGATCGCGCACTCGCCGCTGGACGTGGTCGCATGGCACGGCAACTACGCGCCCTGCAAATACGACCTGCGCCGCTTCAACACCATCGGTTCGGTCAGCTTCGACCACCCCGACCCGAGCATCTTCACCGTGCTCACCGCGCCCAGTGACACGCCGGGCACGGCCAACATGGACTTCGCCATCTTCCCGCCACGCTGGCTGGTGGCGCAGCACACGTTCCGGCCGCCGTGGTTCCACCGCAACGTGGCCAGCGAGTTCATGGGCCTGGTGCACGGCGCCTACGACGCCAAGGCCGAGGGCTTCGCGCCAGGCGGCTGCTCGCTGCACAACTGCATGAGCGGGCACGGCCCGGACGCGGCGACGTTCGCGAAGGCATCCGCGGCCGACCTGTCGCAGCCCGATGTCATCGCCGACACCATGGCGTTCATGTTCGAGACCCGCGGCGTGATCCGGCCGACGGCACAGGCCCTCGAGTCGCCTCACCGGCAGCGTGATTACCAGGCCTGCTGGGCCGGCCTCGAAAAGCATTTCTCGCCTCCGGCGTGAGCGCCGGCGGTCCGTGGCGGGCACGGCACCGTGGTGGCGCCTGCGCGTGCCGCCGCGGGAGCGCGGCTGCTAGGCTGTCCGGCCCCACCTGCAGAGGCCTGCGCATGACCTGTTCCCATTCCCCACGCACCCTTTCCGCAGTGCTCGTGCTTGGCCTCGCGCTGGCCGGTTGCAACCGCGAGGATGCCGCCGACGCCGGCGATGCCGGCCCGATCCCGCAGGAGCAGGCCGCGGCTGCCGCGCCGTCCCCGGCGCCGGCTAAGCCGGCGGCGGGCGTCATGGCCGAGATCCCCGATTCGGGACAATCGCGCATCGACGGATACGGCCCGCTGGAGTTCGGCCTGACCCCGGATGAAGCGCGACAGGCCTGGGAGGGAGGCCTCGCCGGGCAGGGCCCGTCGCAACCGGACGGCTGTTTCATCCTGCGCCCGCAGGGCCAGGCGGCGCCCACCGACCTCGCCTTCATGTTCGAGAACGAACTGCTGGTGCGCTACCAGTCGTCCAGCGATGCGATCGCGGCGCCAGGCGGTGGCAAGGTCGGCATGTCGGAGGCCGACCTGCGGGCGCAGTACGCAGGCAACATGGCCGAGGCACCGCACAAGTACGTGCAGGGCGCCAAGACACTGACCGTGGAGACCGGCGGCGACGCGACCAACCGCGTGGTGTTCGAGACCGACGCAGCCGGCAAGGTGGCATCCTGGCGGGTGGGCATCCCGCCGCAGGTCGATTACGTCGAAGGCTGCGGCTGACGCGGCGTCGGGCGGGCGTCCGCGCCGCGGCCTAGAATCGGTCACCGCCGCATTTCACCTGGAGTCGCGCCATGCTCGAAGCCCTCGGCCTGTTCCTGATCGGCCTGTTCCTGCTCGCGCTGGGTGGCGACTCGATCGTCAAGGGCGCTGCAGGCCTCGCGCGCCGCTCCGGCATGTCGCCATTCGCGGCCGGGCTGGTGCTGGTCGGGTTCGGCACCTCGCTGCCGGAGCTGGCCGTCAACGCACGCGCGCTGCTGGCCGGGCAGCCGGCGCTGGCGCTGGGCAACGCGGTCGGCAGCAACGTCGCCAACATCGGCCTGACGCTGGGCGCGGCCGCGCTGGCTGCGCCGCTGCTGGTGCGCTGGCGCGCGCTGTCGCCGCTGCTGGCGGTGCTCATCCTGGCCACGCTGGCGGTGATCGCCCTGGGGTTCGACGGCGCCCTGTCGCGCGTGGACGGCATGCTGCTGCTCGCCGCGTTCGTCGCCGTGCTGGCGTTCGCACTGGCGCGCGCCCGCGAGGAGCACCCCGAGGTGCGCGGCGCACTCGGCGCCGTGCTGGAGACCAGCAGCGCGCCGCTGCAGAACGCGCTGCGGATCATCGTGGCCATCGCGCTGCTGTATTTCGGCGCGCGATGGGTGGTGGCGGGTGCGCCGGTGATCGGCGCGGCGCTGGGCATGGAGCCGGTGCTGACCGGCCTTCTGGTGGTGGCGATCGGCACCGCGCTGCCGGAGATGGCGGCGGCGGTGGTCGCGGCGCGCCGCGGGCAGGGCGACATGGTGCTCGGGCACGTGGTCGGGTCGAGCCTGTTCAACCTGCTGGTGGTGCTCGGCGGCATGGCGCTGGTGCACCCGGTGGCGATACCGGCGTCGTTCGTGCGCTTCGAGCTCCCGGCGGCGCTGGCGTTCGCACTGCTGCTGGTGCCGCTGCTGCGCGGCGACCTGCGGATCGGGCGTGCCGAAGGCGGGGTCCTGCTGTTGGCCTTCGTCGCCTGGGTGGCGTTCGAGCTGCTGCTGATGCGCGCCTGAGGCGCCGGGCCGGGTCGGTGGAACCGGGCGGCACGGCCCCGCGCGCCCGGGCGCTCAGGCGTCGCGCACTTCGGCGATATCCCTGGCATCGGGACGCGGCGGCACGTCGCTGACGTCGGTCCCGGCGTCGTCGTCGGCCGCCGTGGGCAGATCGGGGCGCGTGTCCACGCGCAGCGACAGCGCCGCCTTGGCCATCAGGTGCGCACCGATCGGCGCGGTGATGAACAGGAACACGGTGATCAGCAGTTCGCGTGGCTGCGGATCGCTGCCGACGAAGGCATGGAAGCCGATCGACGCCGCCAGCAGGCAGCCCACGCCAAGCGTGCTGGCCTTGGTGGGCCCGTGCAGGCGACGGAAGAAATCCGGCAGCCGCACCAGGCTGTAGGCGCCCACCAGCACGAAGAAGCTGCCGATCAGCAGCAGTGCGCTCAGCAGGATCTCGAACACGATCTCCATGGTCGGGCTCATTCGACGATGTCCCGGCGGATCACGTACTTGCTCAGCACCACGGTGCTGACGAACCCGAGCATGGCGATCACCAGCGCCGCCTCGAAGTACACCGCCGTGCGCAGGTACATGCCGAGCAGCACCAGCGCGGCGATCGCGGTGGTGTTGAGCGTGTCGAGGGCCAGGATGCGGTCGGGCACCGTGGGCCCGCGCAGCAGCCGCCACACCGCCATGAGCATGGACAGTCCGACCGACCAGGCCGCGACCAGCAGTGCGATCTCGATCAGGCGCATGCCGCCGATGTCGAACCCGCTCACGGGAAGATTTCCATCAGCGGTTTCTCGTAGCGACGCTTGATGTCGGCCACCAGCGCGTCGGGATCGACCAGGTTGAAGACGTGCACCAGCAGGTAGCGACGGTCGTCGGACAGCATGGCGCTGACCGTGCCGGGGGTCAGGCTGATGAAGCTGGTGAGCGCGGCGATGCCGTGGATGTTGCGGATGTCGAGTGGCAGCCAGATGAAGCCCGGGTGGATGCGGTCGGCGGGGCCCAGCACGCGGCGCGCGACCTCGAAGTTGGAGCGCACCATGTCGCGCAGGACCACCAGCACCAGCACCGGAACCGGTCGCAGGCTGCCGATGCCGGCGAACTCGCGGTCCAGCCGCGTGGCGAACACCGGGACCACCAGTCCTAGCGCAGCCGCGAAGGCGAGCTGCATCAGGCTGAGTTCGGACACCATCAGCATCCAGAAGCCGATGATGGTCAGCGTCAGCGGAGGCGAAGGCAGCAGCTGGCGAAGCTTCATGGGTCGCGTCCTTTCGGCAGGGTGGCGCGCAGCGCGCCGACATGCTGGCCCGGCGCCAGCAACTGGTCGGCCGTGGCGCGTGTCTGGCGCAGCAGCGGCCCCGCGAGCACGGTCATGGCCAGGCCGTATGCGAGCAGCAGCACGATGGCGGCGGTCTCGGCCGGCCGCGTGCTGGCGCGACGGGTGCTGTCGGTCGGCGACGGTGCCGCCGCGGCGATGGGTTTCCAGAACAGGCGCACGCCGGCGCGCGCCAGCCCCACCAGGACCATGAAGCTGCTGCCGAGGATCGCCACCCAGGTCCAGCCCACGTGGCCGGCCGGCACGGCCTGCAGCAGCGCGAGCTTGCCGATGAACCCGGACAACGGCGGCAAACCGGCCACCGAGACCGATGCCACCAGGAACAGGCCGCCCGCGAGGTTGCGCAGCGCCGGCATCGGCACGATGTCGCGCAGGTCGTTGCCGCCGTCGCCGCGTCCACGCCGGACCAGCTCGGCGATCATGAACAGTGCCGCGGCAACGAACAGGCTGTGCACCAGGTAGTAGAGCCCGGCCGCCAGCGTGCCGGGCTGGCGCAGGCCGAAGGCGATCAGCAGGGTCGCCGCCGACACCATCACCAGGTACGCCGCCAGGGTGCGCATGCGCGCAGCCGCGAGCACGCCGAGCGAGCCCAACGCCAGCCCGGCGACGGACGCGGGCAGCATCCAGTCCCAGCCATAGCCCGCGAACGCACCGGCTCCGGCACCGAGCAGCAGGGTGCCGATCCTCAGCACCGCGTACACGCCCACCTTGGTCATCACCACGAACAGCGCGGCCACCGATGCCGGCGCGCGCGTGTAGGTTTCCGGCAACCACAGAGACAGCGGCAGCAGCGCGGCCTTGGCGCAGAACACCACCAGCAGCAGGCCGATGGCGGCCTTGACCAGTGCCGCGTCAGCCGGCGCCACCCGTGCGATGCGCACCGCCAGCTCGCCCATGTTGAGCGTGCCCAGCAGCCCGTAGAGCAGGCCCAGCGCGATCAGGAACAGCGTCGATGCCGCGATGTTGAAGCCGACGTAATGCAGGCCCGCGCTCATCCGCACGCCACGGCCGCCACTGAGCAACAGGCCGTACGAGGCGATCAGCATCACCTCGAAGAACACGAACAGGTTGAACACGTCGCCGGTCAGGAACGCACCGTTGAGCCCGACCAGCTGCAACTGGAACAGGGCGTGGAAATGCGGCGCGCGCCGGTCCCAGCCGGCGCAGGCGTGCAGCAGGCAGGGAATCGCCAGCAGCGTGGTGGCCAGCACCATCATCGCCGAGAGTCGGTCGACGACCAGCGCGATCCCCAGCCGCGCCGGCCAGTCGCCCAGCAGGTAGACGCCGACGGCGCCCCCGGCGGCGTCCATCGCCAGTGCGATCGCCACCAGCAACAGGGCCAGCATCGAGGACCACGCCACCGAACGCTGCACCCAGGTGCCGATGCGGCGGTGTTCGACGAACAGCGAGAGCGCACCGCCGAGCAGCGGCACCAGGATGGCGAGCACCGGAAGCTGGTTCATCGAGGCGGCCGGTCCGCGGGCACGTCGCCGCCATCGACATGGTCGGTACCGGTGTCGGAACGGCTGCGCATCGCCAGCACGACCATCACCGCGGTCATCGCGAACGCGATCACGATCGCGGTCAGCACCAGCGCCTGCGGCAGCGGGTCGGCGTAGGCCGACAGCGTGGGGGCGACCCCGTCGCGCAGCACCGGCGCGCGGCCCGTGACCGGACGCCCGCCCGAGAAGATCAGCAGGTTGGTCGCGTACGACAGCAGGGTCAGACCCAGGATCACGTCGAAGCTGCGCGCGCGCAGCAGCAGGTACACGCCGGACGCGACCAGCACCCCGATCGCGCTCGCGATCGCGACGGCGATCACGGCATGTCCCCGGTCAGCGCCGAGCGCTGTTCGGGATCGATGGTGCCGCGGTGGGCGACGGTGCGCCGCGACGGTCGCACCGTGCCCATCATCGAGAGGATCAGCATGGTGCCGCCGAAGACCACCAGGTACAC
>DATINB010000262.1:0-1607 GCA_035474775.1 Luteimonas sp. | reverse complement strand
GGGCGTGGCACCCACGCTGCACTGGCGCCCTGCAGCCGCCGCGCTGTACGGCGGACTGGGCGTGGCCGCGGCGCTGGTCGGCGGCTGGTGGCCGGCGCGGGCGGCGCAGGCGCTGCCCGAGGCGCAGACGCTCAAAGGCCTGGGCGCGGCGCCCGTGCAGCGCGGTGGCCGCCTGGCACCGCTCGCACTGCTGGCGGCCGGCGTGCTGCTGGCCAACGCGCCGCCGCTGTTCGACATTCCGGTCGCCGCTTACTTCTCGGTCGGCTTCCTGCTGGTCGGCGGCATCACCGCCCTGCCCTGGATGATTGCGCTGCTGTACGACCGCATCGCGCCGGCGTTCGCCCAGCGCGTGCTGCCGATGCTGGCCATCGAGCGCGCACGGCGCATGCGCGGCACCGCGGCCGTCGCCGTGAGCGGCGTGGTCGCGAGCCTGAGCCTGGCGGTGGCGCTGACCGTGATGGTCGCGAGCTTCCGCGACTCCGTCACGCGCTGGCTCGACGTGGTGCTGCCCGCCGACCTCTATGTGCGCGTGGCTGGCAGCACTGCGGCCGATGACGCGGCCTTCTCGCCGGCCTTCGTGCAGCGGTTGGCGCAGCTGCCCGGCGTGGCGCGTGCCGGCACGCAGCGTCTGCGTCCCCTGCTGCTCGATCCGACGCAGCCGACGGTGACGCTGATCGCGCGCAGCTTCGAGGAGGGCGCGGCGCAGACGCTGCCGCTGGTCGGCGCGGCGCTGCCGGTGCCCCCGGGGCAAATCGGCATCTACGTGAGCGAGGCGGTGGTCGACCTGTACGGTGCGCGGCCCGGCACGGCGTTCGCGCCGCTGTCGAAGGCGCTGAGCACCGGCGCGTCTGCCGCGCCCACCTTTTTCGTCGCTGGCGTGTGGCGCGACTACGTCCGGCAGTTCGGCGCGATCACGCTGGACGCGCGGGACTTCGAGCGCCTCACGGGCGACCGCAGCGCGAGCGATGTGTCGCTGTGGCTGGCCGCCGGCGCCTCCGACACCGAAGTGCAGGCCGCCGTGCGTGCGCTGGCCGCCGAAGAGCCGGGACTGGCCGACGCGCTGGAGATGGCGTCGGTCGGCCAGATCCGCGCGAACTCGCTGCGCATCTTCGATCGCAGCTTCGCCGTGACCTACTGGCTGCAGGCGGTGGCGATCGCCATCGGGTTGTTCGGCGTGGCGGCAAGTTTCAGCGCGCAGGTGCTGGCGCGCCGCAAGGAGTTCGGGCTGATGGCGCACCTCGGCTTCACGCGCCGGCAGGTGCTGGCCGTGGTGGCCGGCGAAGGCGCGGCGTGGACCGCCATCGGTGCGGTCGCCGGGCTGGTGCTCGGACTGGCCGTCTCGGTGGTGCTCGTGAAGGTGGTCAACCCGCAAAGCTTCCACTGGACCATGGACCTGCTTGTCCCCTGGCTGCGACTGCTGGCCCTGTGCGCCGCGGTGGTGGCCGCAGGCACGCTGACCGCCTGGCTGGCGGGCCGCGCCGCGGCCGGGCGCGACGCGGTATTGGCGGTGAAGGAGGATTGGTGAGGTGACTTCCACGATGAACGACGACATTGCCGGCCGAAGCGTCGCCGCCTGGTGCGAAGAGATTCCGCTGATCGCGACGCTC
>DATINB010000261.1:0-2226 GCA_035474775.1 Luteimonas sp. | reverse complement strand
CGTGGAGAGCCTCAACGTGTCGGTGGCCACCGGGGTGACCCTGTTCGAGGCCGTCCGCCAGCGCGCAGCCTGAGCCTCAGCGGGCTTCCGGGGCTCCCGGCAGGCAGCTGTCGACCAGCGGAGGCGCGGCGTCGGCGATGTCGATGTCGTGATCGGCGCCAGCGCCGACGTCGGTGTCGATCGCGGATGCCTCGGCGCCCCCGGCCGCCCCGTCGACGTCGTGCGGCATGCCGCCCGTCGGCGCGGCCGGCACGGTGGCGCGCGGGGCCGGCATGGCCGGCGGCTGCGGCCATGCGTTGGCGATGGTGCAGAACAGCTGCGCCGTGCGCTCGGTGTCGTACACCGCGGAATGCGCCTCGTCGCTGTTCCAGCTCAGCCCGGCGGCGTGGACCGCGCGTGCCAGCACGGTCTGGCCATAGGCCATGCCGGCCATGGTCACCGTGTCGAACACGCTGAACGGGTGGAAGGGGTTGCGCTTGTGGCCGCTGCGGGCGACCGCCGCGTTGAGGAAATTCAGGTCGAAATGCGCGTTGTGGCCGACCAGGATCGCGCGCTGGCAGCCATGCTTGCGCACCGCCGCGCGGACCGCCGCGAACACATGGTCGAGCGCCTCGCGCTCGGGCTTGGCGAAGCGGAACGGATGGTCGATGACGATGCCGGTGATCTCCAGCGACTTCGGATCGACCTGCGTGCCGTCGGCCGGCACCACGTGGGCGCTGGCGCCTTCACCGGTGACGTAGTGCCCGTGCGCATCGAGATCGATCGGCAGGACCGCGATCTCGAGCAGGGCATGCTTGCCGCAGTCGAAGCCTCCGGTCTCCACGTCGACCACCACCGGCAGGTAGCCGCGGAAGCGTGACGCCATGGGGCGGTAGGGCAGGGCGGGCGCGGTTTCGGGAGATTCGTTCACCGCGCCAGTGTAGCGGACAGGTCCCGATGCTCCCGAGCACAAGCGTACGCGCGAGGCCGGCGCATCGGAGGACGCCACCGGCCGTCGCGCCAGGGCTGCGCGGCGACGGCCGCGCGGGGTACGCGAGCGCCCGGATCAACTCGCGCTGTTGGTCTCGTCGCGCTTGATCCGTGGCGGCAGGTTGTCGTCGCCGTGCACCTGGAACCAGATGTTCTCGGCGATGTTGGTGGCGTGGTCGCCGATGCGCTCGATGTTCTTGGCCATGAACAGCAGGTGGGTGCATGGCGTGATCGCGCGCGCATCCTCCATCATGTAGGTCAGCAGCTCGCGGAACAGCCCGGTGTACTGGGCGTCGAGCTCGGCGTCGCGGACGCGCACCCGCTGCGCGGCCTCGGGGTCGTTGTCGCGGTAGGCCGCCAGCACGTCGCGCACCTGCTGCGCGGCCAGTGCGCCCAGCGCGCCCAGCCCGCGGGTGTGCGGCAGCGGCGGGACCTGGTTCAGCACCAGCGAACGCTTGGCGACGTTCGCCGCGTAGTCGCCGATGCGCTCGATGTCGGACACGATCCGCAGCGCGGCGAGGATCTCGCGCAGGTCGCGCGCCAGCGGGCCGCGCAGGGCCAGCTTCATCACGTCGTGGCTGATCTCGCGCTCGAGCGTGTCGATGGCCTCGTCGTTGCCGATGATGCGCTCGGCGGCCTTGTCCTCGCGACGCTCCAGCACGTCGATGGCCGCGTCCAGCTGCGACGCGGCCATCGCGCCCATGCGCAGGATGTCCGCCACCACGCGCTGGCGCTCCTCGTCGTGGCTGCGGACGATGTGGTCGTGCGGCTGTGTGTGCATGGCGTGCTCCGTGGTGGCCGGGGCGGGGTGCCCGGGTCGCGCGTGATGGAAAGGGGTACGCTCGCCAGGCGTCAGCCGAACCGACCGGTGATGTAGTCCTCGGTCTGCTGCTTCGAAGGCCTGGAGAAGATGGTTTCGGTGGTGTCGTGCTCGATCATGTCGCCCAGGTACATGAAGGCGGTGAAGTCCGAGACGCGCGCGGCCTGCTGCATGTTGTGGGTGACGATCACGATGGTGTAGTCCGCCTTGAGCTCCTCGATCAGCTGCTCGATGCGGCTGGTCGAGATCGGATCCAGGGCGGAGGTCGGCTCGTCCAGCAGCAGGACGTCGGGCTTCAGGGCCACCGCGCGCGCGATGCACAGGCGCTGCTGCTGGCCCCCGGAGAGCGAGTTGCCGGACTGGCCCAGCTTGTCTTTCACTTCCTTCCACAGCGCGGCCTGGGTGAGCGCCCATTCCACGCGCTCGTCCATCTGCGC
>DATINB010000260.1:0-2040 GCA_035474775.1 Luteimonas sp. | reverse complement strand
GGTCTTCCTGTCCGTACGCGTTGAAGTCACCCAGGAGCACCGTGGGTTCGCCGCGCGGCGACACCGTGTTCGCCAGCCAGTCGCGCAGCACCCGTGCGGACGCCAGGCGGGTGGCGTTCCAGCAACTCTGGCCGTCGCCCTGGTCGGCGTCGGCCCCGCTGGCACCGCTGCAGCCCTTGGACTTGAAATGGTTGGCCACCACCACGAACGGCGGGCCGTCGCCGGCCCGGAACCGCTGGGCAAGGGGCACCCGGCTGGCCGTGCCCAGCGGCGGCCGGGCCAGTTGCAGGGCGGGGCCCAGGGGGACGACGCGGTCGGCGCGGTACACGATGCCGACGCGGATGGCGTCGTCGCCGGGGCCTTCGGCGCTGCCTGCGAAGCGCCAGTCGGCATCGGGTTGCGCTCCGCGCAGGGCTTCGACCAGCTGGGCGATGCTCGACTCCGGCCCATGGCCGTCGTTCTCGAGTTCCATCAGGGCGGCGATGTCGGGATCCAGCGCGCGCAGGGTGGCGACCAGGCGCGCCTGCTGGCGCTGGTAGTCCTGCACGGTCCTGGCGCCGCGCGCAGTGGGAAAGCCATTGCCGCGGCCGTCTCCGTTGAACAGGTTCTCGAGGTTGAGGCTGGCGATGCGCACGTCGCCGGGCACCACCGGCGCGGCCGGACGTGGCGCCGCGAGGACCTCCAGCGTTTCGGCACGCAGCCGGACCCTGCCCTCGTCGACCTCGACCACGCCCGCCACGCCCCGCAGGGAACCGCCGCTGCGCCAGATGGCCGGATCCCGGTCGGCATCGTCCGCGAGCCGGATCACCAGCTGGCGGCGGCGGTTGTCGGCGGATACCTGCCGGGCCGGCGCGCCGGGCATGGTGCGTTCGGTGGGTGCCAGCAGGCGCGCTCCGAAGCTGGCGATCACCTGCTGCTCCCGATCGAGCCCGTGGTTGCCACTGATCGAAAGCGGTGCGTCGATGCGGACGCGACGACCGGCCAATGCCGTCCAGTCGGTCGGGGGAGCGCTCAGCACCACCATCGAATCGGGGCCCGTGGCCGGGGATCGCGGTTCCGGCACGGTCGAACGGCATGCCGCCACGCACAGCATCAACAGGGCAGGCAGGCAGGTGCGATGCATGGTGACGCTCTCCGAGGCGATGCCGGGCAGATCCCGGAAACGACGACGCCGCCCGGAGGCGGCGTCGCTGATCCCGCGTGGCGCGAGCTTACTTGAGGTTGCCGATCATCCAGTCGACGGTCGCCGACACCTGCTCGGCGGTCAGCGCGGGGTTGCCGCCCTTGGCCGGCATCACGCCGGACGAACCCGTGTAACCCTCGATCGCGTGCTTGTGGAGGACGTCCGGGCCCTGCGCCACGCGACCGGCCCATGCCGCCTGCAGCAGCTGCGGCGCACCGCCCGCGCCGGAGGTGTGGCAACCCGCGCACAGGTTCTGGTAGATCACCGAGCCGTCGAGCGTGCCACCGTAGGCCACCTGCGACGCCGCCGCGGCGGCGGCCGCCGCCGATGCCGCCGCCTGCGATGCGGCGCCGGTGGCGCCCGCGTACACGGAGCCGACCGGCGCGATCCGGTTCTCGGTGCGCTTGGCGACCGAGGGGTCGACCTCCGGCGGCAACAGGCCGTGGATGAACCACGCCGTGATCATCAGCCCCAGGGTGACCAGCATCAGGAAGCCGATCACCAGCGAGAATTTCTTCAGGAAGTCGAGGTCGTAATTGCGCACGATGCACCCTTGGCGCGTGGCCGCCGACCGGCCACTGCTAGCGGCCGATTATAGGACACGGGTACGCGGGCGTCCCGCCAGGACGCTGCGGGACGGACGCGACAGTTGGTGCGCCCGGAGGGATTCGAACCCCCGACCAATGGCTTCGGAAGCCACTACTCTATCCGGCTGAGCTACGGGCGCCTGGCCGCGCATTGTCCATGATCGTGCGTCCCCGCGCGAGCCGCGCCGCGCGGCCGCCGCGTGGCGTGCGCGCCGCAGGCGCCGGCTGCCGCCGACGCGCGTCGGCAAGTACGCTAGCGTGGTGAGCTAC
>DATINB010000259.1:0-3360 GCA_035474775.1 Luteimonas sp. | reverse complement strand
TCTTCAGCCGCGGCTTGGCGGAAAGCAACGCCCTTTACGAGTGGACACGCGACCGTGAACTCGGTACGGCGGACGGTGCCGCCCTGCGCTCGGCGCTGGTCGCGCGCCAATCCGCGCTGGTCACGCGCGCGGAGTCCCAGGTCACGAAAGGCCGGCGCGAGGCGCTGGATGCCAATGCACGCATCCAGTCGGCGCAGGACGACGTCGACCGCGCGGCCGACCGGCTGCGCTGACCGGCCGGATGGCGCGCACGGCGCGCGATCGCCTCGCGCCTGCCGTGAATGCGGGGCGGTGGGCCGCCTGACGCGCGCTGCGGGGCGCCAGCCCGGCCTGCACCGAGAGCAGGTGGCCGATGGTGACCTGGGCCAGCCGCTGTGCGGCGTCGGCCGGCAGATCGACGCGCAGCAAGGGTGCGACGGGTTGCGCCGGTCCCTCCAGCACGCCCGTGTCGATCGCGATGGCGACAAGTGCCGACACGACGGTCTTCGATGCCGACTTGATGTTGGTCGGCGAGTCCGGTCGCGCACCCATGGTCAGCGCAGCGTGGGAACCGATGCGAGCCTCGAAGCCGGAACGTGCGCCGAACGGCCACTGGCGCGCTCGAATTCGCCGACATCATGCGAACAGAACACCGAGACCGCGCCCCTGCGCTGGTGTGCCAGTGCGCGCAGGCGCGCCTGGTTGTGGACTCGGGCCGGCCGATCGGTGTCCATCAGCCACTGGTAGGCCCGCAGCCCGGGCGTGCAGTGCGGACGTGCATCCATCTCGCCGGCATGGAAATAGGCGTCCCCGGCCTGCAGCTGCCACTGGCCGCCAACCTCGATCGCCACGCCGGCATGGCCGCTGGTGTGACCCGGCAGCGGCACCATCAGGATCTCGGGCGGCAGCCCCTGCAATGCGCGGATGCATTCGAACCCCATCCACGGCTCGCCAGCGGCCTGTGGGTAGGTCAACCAGCGGTCGCGCGACGACCACTGCTGAGGCCTGAAACGCTGCCGGTCGAGCCAGCTGCCCTGCGCGGTGGCCTGGTCGCGCTCGGCGCCCAACAGGTGCACGCGCGCCTGGGGAAAGTCGTCCAGCCCGCCTGCATGGTCGAAATCGAGATGCGTGAGCACGATGTGCCGCACGTCCGCGGGGTCGAATCCGAGCAGCTGGATCTGGCGGACCGCAGTCATTTCCTCGCGGAATGCCGGACTGACCAGCGCCAGGAAGAAGCCACTGAGGCGACCGCGCGGATCTGCGACGTCGCGCAGGCCAAGCCCGGTGTCCACCAGGACCAGGCTGTCGGGCGTCTCGACCAGCAGGCAGTGGCAGGCCAGGTGTCCGCGCTGGAGGACTCCGGCGGTCCGGCCGTCCATCAGCCTGCCGCCGAGGGGACAGGTCGAAATGCAGTTGAGGTGGTGGATGCGCATGCGGGAGGACCGGGCCGCGCCCTGGGGCATTGCGCAGAGCCTTCCAGCGCATGCGTGGGGGCGGCGTGACCGCGCGTCCGCGCGGCGTGCAGACGGTCAGCCGTCGCGCCCGAGCAGCGATTTCAGGTTGGCGAACGGGCTGGCCGTGGCGACGACGCCCGCGTCCTCCGCACGCAACGCGCTGACGCCGGTGTGGTCGAGCTGACGCGAATGTTCGTTGTCGTGGCAGTAGACGCACAGCAGTTCCCAGTTGCTGCCGTCGGCGGGGTTGTACGCATGATCGTGATTGCGGTGATGCACGGTCAGCTCCTGCAGATTCGCACGGGTGAACTCGCGTGCGCAGCGCCCGCAGATCCACGGGTACATCTTCAGTGCGCGCTCGCGGTAGCCCTTGTCGCGCTGTTCCGCACTGCGACGGGCCTCTGCCACGATCCGGTCCAGCCTGGCCTCGTCGGGTACGCGCATGGATGGGCTCTTCCGGACCAGGGCCGAAAAGGGTAGCACCAGGCCGGACTGCCCCGGCCACGCCATGGCCTGGCGCCCGTCGCCCGCTGCCGTATCGTGCGTGGATGACCGTCCTTGGATATCTCGCTGGCTACGGCCCGGCACTGCAGTCGCGGGTGCGTGTCCTGATCGCCGAGGACCGCCTGGGCGAATGGCTGGCCAGCCGCTACGGCCAGGCGCATGCGATCCGCACGGACAAGGCGTTGCACGCGTATACGTTGGAGATCAAGGATCGCTACCTGCGCAAGTCGGACAGGCTGGACAAGGTGGTGTTCGACAACCGGCTGCAGGCGGTGCGCCATGCGCTGGGAACCCACACCACGGTGTCGCGCGTACAGGGCAGCAGGCTCAGGAGCACGCGCGAGATCCGCATCGCCGGCGTGTTCCGGGACGCGCCAGCCGAGTTCCTGCGGATGATCGTGGTGCACGAGCTGGCCCACCTGAAGCGGACCGACCACGACAAGTCCTTCTACCAGCTGTGCACGCACATGGCGGCGGACTACCACCAGCTCGAGTTCGACCTTCGCCTGTATCTCACCCACCTCGACGCCCTGCGCTCGCGGCTGGCGCCGTAACCCCGGCGTCGTGGCCATCGCTAAGGGACGGCAGGGTGTTCGCCCGCTCCGGCAGCGTCAGGGTCCGGCAGGGCCGCCGCGGCGCTGGCAGTCGCCAGCCACTCCGCCGCGGTTGCCGGCCCCTTCGCCTTGCCGATCGCGTCGCGCATGTGCGGCAGCAGCGCGACGATCTCGTCTTCCCCCGGGCACCGTTCGATCCGCAACTGCATGAAGTAGCCGCGCAGGCCCAGGTGCTGCCGGACGGCTTCGGAACACAGTTCGCTCAGCACGCGGAAACGGCTCGGCGTTTCCACGGCCGGCGCCGCGGCCGGCGTGGAAGCGTCCGCCGGATTGGCGATGAGCCCGAGCGCAGCGAGCTGTTCGAGTGCCGTCCCCGGTGCGTGCAGACCGACCGCCAGCTGGCGCAGCTGCGCGACGCTGCGCGCGCCGTCGACCAGCAGCAGGGTGGATCGCAGGGCCGGCGCCAGCTTGAGCGCCCGGCTGCGCATCTCCTCGCGTCCGCGTTCCGTCTTGGACAACCGATCCTGGTCGTGCATGCATGCTCCCTGCGTGCCGTGACGGAGGACGGTACGGCGCCTGACGGGTTCTAGCACGGGCAGCGAGCCGGCCGCTGTGCCGGGGATCACGACAGACAGCGTCCTCCACTCCACGTTGCGTACACCGCGGCATGTCGCACGCTCGATCCCCCGTCCCGATGTCTGGAAGACGCATGCACCCGCCATCGACTCCGGCAAGCGGGCCACCGCGCTACCCGCTCTCGCTGCGCATCAACGGCGAGCCCTACGCGTTGCAGGTCGAGGCATGGGTGAGCCTGCTGGACCTGCTGCGCGACCGCCTCGACCTCACCGGCACCAAGAAGGGCTGCGACC
>DATINB010000258.1:0-3669 GCA_035474775.1 Luteimonas sp. | reverse complement strand
GTTCGATGCGCTCGGGCTGCGCTTCCGCGAGATCCGCCTGGCGCCGGATCCGCAGTGCGCGACCTGTTCGGCAGGCGCACGCACTGCCCTGACGCAGCCGGGGCAGCGGCCGGGGCCTGAGGCGGGGCATCGCGATGCGGCGTCCTGAAGTACCCTGCCGGGCCCACGGCCGCGCGCCGCAGTCCGGAACCGCATCGATGTCGACACGTACACGCAGCTGGCTGCTCGCCGGCCTCCTGCTGCTGCCGGCCGCCCTGCTGCTGCCGTCGATGCCGGCGCTGGCGGCGGACCCCTGCAGTGGGTTCGGGCGCGGGCTGGGATCGATGCAGTACGCCGAGCGCATCGCCGCGGTCGCATGCCAGGAGTCCACGTTGTGGCACCGGCCGTTCGTCGACGCGAGCGGCGGGCTGATGGGTGCCAAGGTCATGGAAGGCGAGGGTGGCCTGCTGGCGGACCGGGTCACGCCCGCATGGCAACGCGTGGCGACCTACTGGCGGCATCCCGGTTTGCTGGGGGTGGCGTCCGGCGCCGGCGCGCAGGACTGCGGTGCCATGCCGGGCGACCGCCTGCGTGCCGCGTCCTGCCGCGCCTTCGTGCTCGACCAGCCATGGTCGGCGGCCTTCGTGTCGTTCGTGATGGCACGCGCCGGCGTTCCCGGTTTCCGCAGTTCGGGGTCGCACAGCAGCTACGTGCGCGAGGCCTACCGCGCCCCTGCGCGCAGCCCCTACCTGTTCGCGGATCCGGCAACCACGCCTGCCGGCATCGGTGACCTGCTGTGCTTCGCCCGCTCCGAGCAGCGGCTGTACGGCCACGCTGGTCTGGCCGCGTTCTTCGCCTCGGCCGCCGGCGACGGGGGGCTGGAGATGCATTGCGACGTCGTGGTGGGCACCGGTGGCACCGACGGCCGCATCAGCCTGGTCGGCGGCAACGTGATGCATGCGGTGACGTTGCGCCAGCTGCCGGTCAACGCCGCCGGCCTGCCATCGGCATGGCCGACCCGTACGCTCGACGGCCCGGCCTGCTCCCCGGAGCAGCCGACCGCCTGCGACCTCAACCGCCAGGACTGGGGCGTGCTGCTCAAGCTCAAGTCGCTGCCGGCGGCGACCGCGCCGATGGCGCCCCTGCCGACCGGCTTCGCGCCACAGCCGGCCTGCTGCACCGCCTGCGTGGTCGGCGCGGTGCCCGCGATTCCACGCTGCCCGGTGCCGCCGCCGACACCATGAACCGTCCGTTGCACGCCGCGCGCATCCTCGACGGAAAACGCATTGCCGACGGACTGCTGGCAACGCTGAAGGTGCGCGTGGACGCCCGTGTCGCCGCCGGCGGGGTGCGGCCCGGGCTGGCCGTGGTCCTGGTCGGCAGCGACCCGGCGTCGCAGTCCTACGTGCGCAACAAGCGCCGCGCCGCCGCCAAGGTCGGCATCCGTGCACTCGACCACGACCTGCCGGCCGGGACCACCGAGGCGGAACTGCTGGCGCTGGTCGACACCCTCAATGCCGACCCGGCAGTGCACGGCATCCTGGTGCAGCTGCCGCTTCCCGGGATACCGGATGCCACCCGGCTGATCCACCGGATCGATCCGCGCAAGGACGTCGACGGGTTCCACCCGCAGAACGTCGGCCACCTGGCCCTGCGGCAGTTCGGCCTGCGGCCGTGCACGCCACGCGGGATCACCACCCTGCTGGCCTACACCGACCGCCCGGTGCGTGGCGCCAGCGCCACCATCGTCGGGGTCAGCAACCACGTCGGCCGGCCGATGGCGCTGGAGCTGCTCATCGCCGGGTGCACGGTCACCAGCTGCCACAAGTTCACCCCGCGCGAGGTGCTGCGGCGCCACGTCGGCAGCGCCGACATCCTGGTCGTCGCGGTGGGCCGGCCGGGGCTGGTGCCAGGCGAGTGGGTGAAGCCGGGCGCGGTGGTGATCGATGTCGGCATCAATCGGCGTGAGGACGGGCGCCTGGTGGGGGACGTTGCGTTCGAGGCCGCGGCGGCGCGCGCCAGCTGGATCACCCCCGTCCCCGGCGGCGTGGGCCCGATGACGGTCGCGACCCTCATGCAGAACACCCTCGAGGCTGCCGACGCGGCCGACAGCGCGGGTGGCCCGGGCGAGGGGCGCACGGCCTGACCTGGCGCGGGAACGGGGCCGGCCGCCGTTCGCGGACACGCTACAATGACGCGCTTCACACCACCGGCCCGCCCATGCTGCGAATCCAGGCTGAAGCGCTGACCTTCGACGACGTCTCCCTCGTCCCCGCGCACTCGACCGTCCTGCCCAAGGACGTCCTGCTCGCCACCCGCCTGACGCGCGCCCTGCGCCTGAACCTGCCGATCGTGTCCGCGGCCATGGACACCGTGACCGAGGCGCGCCTGGCCATCGCCATGGCCCAGCTCGGCGGCATCGGCATCCTGCACAAGAACATGACCCCGGAACTGCAGGCGCGCGAGGTGATGCGCGTCAAGAGCTTCGAGGCCGGGGTGATCCGCGAACCGTTCACCGTGGGGCCGGACACCAGCATCGGCGAGGTGCTGCGGTTGACCCGTGCACGCAACATCTCCGGCGTGCCGGTGGTCGACGGCGGCCAGCTGGTCGGCATCGTCACCGGCCGCGACATGCGCTTCGAGACGCGCCTGGGCGACCCGGTGCGCAACGTCATGACCAAGAAGGAACGCCTGGTCACCGTGCGCGAGGGCGCCGGCGACGACGAGGTGCTGCAGCTGCTGCACAAGCACCGCATCGAGAAGGTGCTGGTGGTCAACGATGCGTTCGAATTGCGCGGGCTGATCACGGTCAAGGACATCCAGAAGGCGCGCGATAACCCCAACGCCGCCAAGGACGAGTCCGAAAGCCTGCTGGTCGGCGCGGCGGTGGGCGTGGGCGGCGACAACGACGACCGCATCGCGCGGCTGGCCGAGGCCGGCGTGGACCTGGTGATCGTGGATACCGCGCACGGGCACGCCGAGGGCGTGATCGAGCGCGTGCGCTGGGTCAAGCGCAACTTCCCGGCATTGCAGGTGGTGGGCGGCAACATCGTCACCGGCGATGCCGCGCTGGCGCTGGAGGATGCCGGCGCTGATGCGGTCAAGGTCGGCGTCGGTCCCGGCTCCATCTGCACCACGCGCGTGGTGGCAGGCGTGGGCGTGCCGCAGATCACCGCCATCGACATGGTGGCCAGCGCGCTGCAGGACCGCATCCCGCTGATCGCCGATGGCGGCATCCGCTACTCCGGGGACATCGGCAAGGCGCTGGTGGCCGGGGCGTCGACGGTGATGATCGGCGGCCTGTTCGCCGGCACCGAGGAAACCCCCGGCGAGACCGAGCTCTACCAGGGCCGCAGCTACAAGAGCTACCGCGGCATGGGCAGCCTCGGCGCGATGGAGAAAGGCTCCAAGGACCGCTATTTCCAGGACGCCAGCGACGCCGACAAGCTGGTACCGGAAGGCATCGAAGGCCGCGTGCCGTACCGGGGCCCGCTCTCCGGCGTGATCCACCAGCTGGCCGGCGGCCTGCGCGCCACCATGGGCTACGTTGGCTGCGCAACCGTCGACGACATGCGGCGTACGCCGATGTTCGTGAAGATCACCGGCGCAGGACAGCGCGAGAGCCACGTCCACGACGTGCAGATCACCAAGGAACCGCCGAACTACCGGGCCGCCTGATGGTCGCGCCGC
>DATINB010000257.1:0-3284 GCA_035474775.1 Luteimonas sp. | reverse complement strand
ATGACCCACCAGTGTCCAGCGCGCGCCGATGTCGGCGACCATCGACGCCGCCACCTCGCCGGTGCGCGCACCGCCGGCATGCTCGCTCACATCCTGCGAGCCGAAGGCCAGCGGGCCGTCGTGCAGGGCCTGCACCAGTTCGGCGAGGTAGGTCGCGGGTGGCAGGATCACCAGCTCGACGCCCGGGGGCGCGCCGGCCGCGATCGCACGCGCCAGTTCGGCGGCGAACGCACGGGTACCGTGCAGCTTCCAGTTTCCGGCGACGATCCTGCGGCGCATCGCGGCACTCCATCCAGGCGGCCGCGCAGGATATCCGATACGCCCGGGAAGACCCTGCCTACTTGAGCTTGATCTCGCGCAGGCGCTCCTCGAGGTAGCCCTGGGCGGTGATCGGCTCCGGATAGCGGCTCGGGTTGTCCGCGCTCACCGTGGAGGGCAGCACGTCGATGACGAAGTCGGGGTTGGGGTGGAGGAAGAACGGTACCGAGTAACGCGGCTTGCGCGCATCGGCCCCCGGCGGGTTGACCACGCGGTGGGTGGTCGACGGATACACGTGGTTGGTCAGCCGCTGCAGCATGTCGCCGATGTTGACCACGATGGTATCGGCCGAAGCGGTGAACGGGACCCACTCGCCACGGCGGGATTTCACCTCCAGCCCGGCGGCGCTGGCGCCCACCAGCAGGGTGATCAGGTTGATGTCCTCGTGCGCGCCGGCGCGTTCGTTGGGAATGTCGTCGGCGTCGATCGGCGGGTAGTGGATCGGGCGCAGGATCGAGTTGCCGGAGTCGGTCTTGTCGGCAAACCAGTCTTCGGGCAGGCCGATGTGCAGGGCCAGCGCCGCGAGCACCTGTGCGCCCAGCGTGTCGAGGGCGCTGTACAGCGCGTAGCCGTGGGTGCGGAAACCGGCAATCTCCGCGGGCCACAGGTTGGGGGGCATCACCGGGCGGTGGCGCGAGTCGTCGCCGATCTCGCGGCCGATGTGCCAGAACTCCTTGAGGTCGAAATGTTGCGCACCCTTCGCGGTCTCCACGCCGAACGGCGTGTACCCGCGCGCGCCGCCGCCGCCGGCGACGTGGTAGCGCTTCTTGACGTCCTCGGGCAGCGCGAAGAAGTCGCGGAACACGCCGTAGGCGTCGTCGATCAGGTCCTGCGCGATGCCGTGGTTGCGGATGCCGGCAAAGCCCCATTCACGGTAGGCCGCACCGAGCTCGTCCACGAACGCGGACCGGTCCTCCGCGCTGGTCGGCCGGGTGAAGCGGCGGATGTCGAGGGTTGGGATCTGTGCACGCATGCGGACGGTCCATGAAGGTTGCGGAGTGGGGTCGTGAGGCGGTGGATTCGCCGTCAGCCAGGCTTCGGCCGGTCGCCACGGCGCGCGGATGGCATGGGGCTGGACGCACGCGTCAGGCCGCCGCGACGCGCACCACCTCGGCCAGGCGTCCGAGGGTGGCGGCCACCAACGCGTCATCATCGGCTTCGACCGTCACCCGCACCACGGGCTCGGTGCCGGACGGGCGCAGGAACGCGCGCCCCCTGCCCTCCACGGCCCGGCACGCCTCGGCGAGCGCCGCCTGCACGGCAGGGTCGTCGGCCGGTCGGCGGCCGGCCTCGCAGCGGACGTTGACGGTCTGCTGCGGCACCTTGTCCAGGTCTGCGAGTGCCTGCTGCAGGGTCGTGGCACCGCGCGACAGCACCTCCAGCACCTGCAACGCACTGACGATGCCGTCCCCGGTGGTGGCCCGGTCGAGGCACAGCAGGTGACCCGAGGCCTCCCCGCCCAGCATCCCGCCATGCTCGAGCAACGCCTGGTGGACGTAGCGGTCGCCGACGCGGGCACGGATGAAGCCGATGCCGAGCGATGCCATCGCGCGTTCGAACCCGTAGTTGGTCATCAACGTCCCGACCACCGGCCCGGTCAGCCGTCCGCTGCGCTGCCAGTCGCGGGCCAGCACGTAGAGCAGGTCGTCGCCGTCGCGCACCACGCCGTCGCCGTCGACGAACAGCACGCGGTCGCCGTCGCCGTCGAAGGCGATGCCAAGCTGGGCGCCCGTGGCCAGGACGCGCGCGGCCAGCGCCTCGGGATGGGTCGAGCCCACCCCGTCGTTGATGTTGACGCCATTCGGGTCGACTCCTATGGCGTCCACGCGTGCGCCGAGTTCCCGCAGCACCATCGGCCCGATCTGGTAGGTGGCGCCGTGTCCGCAGTCGACCACGATGCGCATGCCGGCGAGGTCGAAGCTGCGCGGCACCGAACTCTTGCAGGCTTCCACGTAACGGCCCACGGCGTCGCGCGTGCGCACGGCCTTGCCGAGGCGGTCGGAGGCCACGGTCCTGAACGGATGGTCGAGGGCCGCCTCGATGGACAGCTCGGTGGCGTCGTCGAGCTTCTCGCCCTCGGCCGAGAAGAATTTGATGCCGTTGTCGTAGTGCGGATTGTGCGATGCGGAGATGACGATGCCACCATCGGCCCGCATGGAGCGGGTCAGGTGCGCGACGGCCGGAGTCGGCATCGGCCCCATGAGCTGCACGTCCACGCCGGCGGCGACCAACCCCGCCTCCAGGGCGGCCTCGAACATGTAGTTCGAGATCCGCGTGTCCTTGCCGATGATCACGCTGGGCTTGCGCCACTCGTCCCCGGACCGGACACGCGCGCGCAGCGCATGGCCATAGGCGTTGCCCAGCCGCAGGACGAAGTCGGCCGAGATGACGCCCTCGCCCACCCGGCCGCGGATCCCGTCGGTGCCGAAATACCGGCGGCTCACCGTGGCCGCCCGTGGCGGCGCCCGGCGTGCATCAGGCCGGCTCCACGGCGTCGGGCGGGGGCGCCGGCTGGCGCATCATCAGCGCCATCAGCTGCGCGACGCGCGCGCGCAGTTCGCGGCGGTCACAGATCTGGTCGATCGCGCCGTGCTCCAGCAGGAATTCGGAACGCTGGAAGCCCTCCGGCAGGGTTTCGCGCACGGTCTGCTCGATCACCCGCGGTCCGGCGAAGCCGATCAGCGCTTCCGGCTCGGCCAGGTTGATGTCGCCCAGCATCGCGAACGATGCCGACACGCCGCCGGTGGTGGGATGCGTCATCACCGAGACGTACGGCAATCCGGCCGCGCGCAGCCGACCCAGCGCCGCGGACGTCTTGGCCATCTGCAGCAGCGAGAACAGGCTCTCCTGCATGCGCGCGCCGCCGCTCGCGCTGAACGACACCATCGGGCAGCGCAGCTCGATCGCGCGCTCCGCACCCAGGGCGAAGCGCTCGCCGACCACCGAACCCATCGAGCCACCCATGA
>DATINB010000256.1:0-8939 GCA_035474775.1 Luteimonas sp. | reverse complement strand
GGCCGCGTACGACGCCCACGTGTGCAAGCGGTTCGATCGCGAGTGGCTCGCCGCCCAGCGCATCCGTTACGTGTTCCTGCCGGCCGACCGGCTGGGTGCCTGCATGGCCTCGATGGACCAGCTCCGCCTCACCGACGAGGTCGTGGCGGAGAGTGGCGACAGCGCCCTGATCAGGCTGCGGTCGCCCTGACCGGCCGGTTGCACCGGCGCGGCCGGGGCCGCGGCATCAGCCGGCGGCGATGACGAGCCGCTTGTTCAGGGCGCACGACGCCGGCGCCGCGCCGCCATGGACGATCGACAGCGTGTACTCGCCCGGCTCGACACCGGCCAGCGACGCCGACACGTAAAAACCCGATGTCAGTGCATTGTCGTTGCCCAGTGCCACCACGACGTCGGGGCGGGCGATGCCGGTGGGCAACGCGGCTGCGTACGCGCGCGTCGGGCCTTCCAGGACGATGAGCGCATCGCCCGGCACATTGCCGCCGGCATCGGCGACCCAGCCGGACAGGCCGACATCGGAGCCCGCCGGCACCGACGTGCTCGGCTCACCCGCGCCGTTCACGCCGTCCAGCGCGCAGAAACCGCCCGCGCCGACCTGCGCGGGCACGTGGTCCTTCAGCGCCACGGTCACCGCCTCGGGTGCGGGTGCCGCCTCCGGCGCCGGAGCGGCGGCCGGGGCGTCGGCAGCCTGCGGCGACTCACCGCCGCTGCAGGCGCCCAGCAACATCGCGGTCGTCATGGCGAACAGGGTGCCGCGGATCTGCGAAGCCATCATGTGAATCCTGTCTGGGGAGAAGAGGGGTTCCGGCAGGTGGCGCCGGGGGGCGGCATTATCACTCGATCCACGGGGATTGGCCCGATCCACCCGGCCGCACGGCCTCCCCGCCGCGACGGCCGCCCGGCACCCGGCGCATGCAGGCCCGATGACCCGGGCGCTCCGACGGGCACCGGCCGGCGCGGCGTCAGGCCACGGCGTCGGGGCGGTCGCCCTCCACGCGCGGCGGTGCGCGCACGCCCGCGATGGCGATGCGACGGGCGAGTTCCGTCATCACCTCGTGCTGGGTCCTGATCTTGAGCGACATGTTGAGGATCAGCAGGAAACTCACCACGCAGTACACGTAGAGCACGAGGTCCGCCCCGCGGCCCACGCCGAGTACCCGTGCGAACGCATTGGCGCTGCCGGGAAGCCAGACGAAGGTGATGCCACAGGCCGCGATCAGGAACAGCGCGAGGCCGACGGCACGCGAAACGCGCCATTCCCGGAACGCGAACAGCATCACCAGTGCGAGCGCGCCGGTGAGCAGCAACTGGATCATGACTTGAGCCTCTGCAGTGCCAGATCGATGAGGATGTGGATCGCGTCCCACCCGGACTGTCCCTTTGCACGCGAGTAGTCGGTGTAGCGGATCGTCACCGGGCACTCCACGTAGGTGAGCTCCATGCGCGCGATCTGCTCGAGGATTTCCGACGCGTGCGCCATGCGGTTCTGGCGCAGCCGGATGCGCCGTGCCGCCTCCAGGCGCAGCACGCGCAGGCCGTTGTGGGCATCGGTGACCTTGAGCCCGGTGGTGGCGCGGGTGAACAGCGCCGCCGCCTTCAGCAGCAGGCGCCGCGCACGGGTGGCATTGGTGCTCGCCCCGGCCAGGAACCGGCTGCCCAGGGCGACCTGCACGCCCTCGCGCTCAAGCGTGGCGATCATGCCGTCGACGTCATCGGGGTCATGCTGCCCGTCGGCATCGAAGGTGACGATGTAATCGGCGGCCTGTCCGACGCAGTAGTCCAGGCCGGTCTGCAGGGCCGCGCCCTGCCCCAGGTTGACCGGGTGCGCGATCACATGCGCGCCGGCGGCGAGCGCGACGCTGGCGGTGGCGTCCCGGGACCCGTCGTCCACCACCACCACGCGGGTGAAGCGGCGCGCGACCGTCCGGACCACGTCGCCGATCGCGTCGCCCTCGTTGTAGGCGGGAATGACCAGGAAGATTGTGCGTGTCGTCATCGGAAGTCCGGTCGGCCGCGCGCCCCGTGGGGACGTCGCCGGCTGTCAGCGATTGGTGGCATAGCTGCCGGCGTACAGGCGGGTCAGCACGCGCGCCACCGCGGGCGGCCAGAACATCTCGAACATCTCACAGTCCTCGCGCTCGCGCAGTCCGCTGGAGATGCAGGCGGTCGTTTCGCTGCCCTCGTGGATCCGGTGCAGCAGCAGCGGGTCGCGCACGTAAAGGAACGGGCCCTGCCCTTCGGCCAGCCGCGACCACGCATCCCAGTCCATGTTGGTGCGCATGTCCTCGCGGAAGCGGAAGTCCGGCGCGGCGGCCATGTCGAGCGTCACCGCCGGGCACGGGATCGAGTTTCCGAACCGCAGCATGGCGCGCTTGGCGCGGCGCGAGGCCGCCACGTCGCGTCCGAGCAGGCCGATCTCGCGCTGGATCCGCTTGACCACCAGGGTGCGGTTCAACGGCCGCAACCGGTCGCCGTGCAGTTCCCGGTAGTCGGTGAACGCCAGCACGGCACCCGGGTGCGTGCGAAACGCGCCGACGACGGCGGCGGCATGGCCCGGCAGGTAGGTGTCGTCCTGATGGGCCAGCGTGACCAGCGCGGTGCCCGCCGCCGCCAATGCCGCGTTCCAGTCCGGACCGATCCCGCGGTTGGGACCGTGCACGTGGAGCTCCACGCCATGCGCGGCCGCCCGCGCGGCAAGCGCATCGGACGGCGTCGACGTGCTCACGACGATGCGCGACGCCAGGGTCTGGGCGCGCAGCGAGGACAGGCATGCATCGAGGTGCGGCGACAGGCCGTAGGCGGGGACGACATAGACGTGTCGCGGATCGGTGGTCACCTGCGGGCGTCCCCGCGCAGGTAGCGGACGTGCAACTCGTGGTAGATGAACACATCGCCGATCGCGCGCAGGTCACCCGGGAAGTACTCGGCCCCGGCGACCGCGAATCCGGTGCCGCGCGTCGCCCCGGGGCGCGACAGCATCGCGCGGTCGACGAACGTGAGGTGGGTGGCGTCGGACCCGTAGCCCACCTTGCCCGGCACGATCACCAGCACCTGATCCACGCCGAGCGCACCCGCCGCCCCCAGCAGCTTGTTGAACGCCGTCATCGGGTCCTCCAGGTGCTCGAGTACGTGGCTGATCACCATGGAGCGGTAGACCGGCCCGCGCTCGGCCAGTGGAGACAGCGACCAGTCGTCGCTGTTGGCGTCGTAATGGACCACGTCCAGGCCATTGGCCACGCACAGATCGACCGTGGCCCTGTTGAGCTCGAGCCCGGTCGATCCTGCCGGCAACCGGCGCAGCAGTTCGCCGATCCCGCAACCGAAATCGATGGTCGGTCCGTCCAGCCGGGCGGCCGCCTTGCGAAGGTAGGCGCCGCGCACCCACTTGCGCAGTCGCCCGCGGTTGGTCTGGTAGTCCGTGTAGCGCTGGTCGTAGGTTTCCGGCGTTGACGGCATGCGGCCTCCACAGGGTGTCAGGACGGCGACGGGCCAGGTGCCGCCCGCTCCCGACGCGCATGGCGAAGGCGGGCTCGTTGTCGGCACCGGCCGGCTGGCACCACGGGGCGGCGCGCCGGGGCCCGCATTATGGCGCGTTCGTGGCGGGACGGCCCGCGCGGGGCGGTGCCGACACCCGCAAGGCGGCGTCAGCCGTCGGCGGTGGCGTGTGCAGCCCCGGCGAGCCGCTCCCGCCGCGCACGCACGTCCACCGCCGCCGGTCGGGCGTCGAAGGTCGGCGACAGCACCTCCCAGACGGCCTCCACCGTGAAACGGTCCGCCACGTAGGCGCGCCCGGCATCGGAGGCGTCCTGCCAGGCCGCCGCGTCCAGGGCCAGGGCACCGATCGCGTCGGCCATGGCGACGGCATCGTCGGCCACGCGCAACGCGTGCGCATCGGCGAGTCCCTGGCGACCGGTCGAAGTGGTCACGCACGGGATGCCGTGCCACATCGCCTCGACCACCTTGCCCTTGAGTCCGGCGCCGAACCGCAGGGGGGCGACGGCAACGCGTGCGCGCCGGTAGCGCTCACCCAGCGCGGCCTCGCTGAGCCGGCCGGTGACCTCCACCGAGGGCCCGGCGAGCGCCGTCACCTCCGGCGGCGGGTCACCGCCGGCCAGGCAGAGCCGCAGCTGCGGGTGGCGTCCGGCCACCATTGGCCACACCTCGCGGGCGAACCAGAGCACGGCATCGGCGTTCGGCAGGTGGCCGAACCCACCCACGAACAGCACCAGGTCGCGATCCTGCGCGACCGGCGCCGCCGGTCCGGCCAGCGGCGAGGCACCCTCGAAGGCGTACAGCGGCACCGTCTTCGCGACCGCCGACGCGCCGATCGATCGCAGGCGGGCCTGCACCTCCGCCGTCTCCTCGTCCGACGGATAGAGCACCAGGTCGACCGCGCCCCACAGGGCCTCCTCCACCTGGCGCAGGTGCGCCGCCTGCGTGCGCAGCACGGCGTCGTCGTCGAGTTCGGCATGGCGGCCGATCCGGCGGTGATGGATGTCGTGGCCGTAGAACGTCACCGTGGCGTCGCCATGGCGGCGCACCGGATCCAGGTAGCGCTCGGCGACCATCGGGCGGCTCAGCACCACGTGGTCGATGTAACGCCCGTGCGCCTGCATCCAGTCCTCGAAGGGACCGGTGCCGGCGTCGTCGAACAGTTCGATCCCGTGCTGCCGGAGCGCTGCCGCGTAGCCGGGCGCTGACCCGGACTCCTGGGCCCAGAACTTGATCGTGAAGCCGTGCAGGTGGAGGACCCGCATGAGCTGCCAGATCGCGCGCGAGCCCGCGTCGCGATCGGGCTGCGGTGGAAAGCGATCGATGACCAGCACGATCCGGCGCAGCTGCGCGCGGTCGCGGGCGAGGAACAGGTGTTCGCCGGGGGCCAGCTGCTCCCGCTCGAGGTGCGCGTGCCAGCGCGCGCGGAACAGCTCACGCCCCGGCGCCTGACCGACGTCGACCCTGGCCGGGGCATCGGTGCCGCGCGGGGGCTGTCCCGGGTGGATCACCACCGACGCCGGCTGCATGTAGACGGCGCGACCCGCTTCGCGGATCCGGAAGGCGAGGTCGATGGCCGCGTGACCGGCTTCGGGGTAGCGCGCGTCGAAGCCGCCGAGTTCGGCGAACAGTGCGGTGGGCAGCAGCAGCGACGCAGCGGATGCGAAGTCGACTTCGCGGACCACCCCGTGCGCCGGAGCCGCCGGGTCGTCGCCGCGGCCGTAGTCGCAGTGACCGCCATCCGACCAGACCAGGCCACCCGCACCCTGCAGGATGCCGTCGGCACCGACGCGCTTGGAGCCGGCCAGGCCACAGGCGTGGAACAGCGTGAACGTGGCCACCAGCGCGTCGAGCCAACCCGGCTGCACGCGCGTGCCGGTTTCGAGGAGGTGCAGGTAGGTGCCACGCGCCGAGGCGGCTGCGGCATTCACCGAGCGCAGCGGACCGAGGTTCGCGGTGTCGGTGATGTAGCGCAGTCCGGGAACGCGGGCAAAGCGGTCCATGTCGGCTTCGGGGACGCCGGCCTCGACCAGGATCACGTCGAACGGCGTGGCGTCGCCCGCGCGCTGGATCGACTGCAGGCAGGCCAGGGTCTCCGCGAACCGTCCCTGCGTGGCGACCACGATCGACACCACGGGTTGCGCATGCTCGGCGAACGTCAGCCCCAGGATGGGCACCTGGGCGCGGGTGGGGAGGGTCGGCGCAGTCGGGCGCGGTCCGGCATCGGTGCCGGGCGCCGCGCGGCCGGGCAGCAGGTCGACGGCGCGGCGGGACGCGTACGGGCGCAGGCGCCGCGTCCAGCGCCAGGAGCGCGAGCGGTCGATGACGCGGAGCGCGTCGATGGCATGTCCCAGGACAGCCTGGGTCGCCTGTCGATCGGCATCCACCAGGCCTGCGTGCCGCTGCAGGTCCACGATCGCGCGTGCCTGCAACTCCGCCCAGATCGCGGCCTCCGCCAGGCGGTCGCGCAGCTGCAGACCGTCGTCGTCCGCCCGATCGGCGCGGGCCTCGGCTGCGGCGATCGCCGCGGTCGCGGCCTGCAACTCGGCCTGCAATCCGGCGACCAGCCCGGCGGTCCTTGCGTGTTCCTCGTGGCGCTGCATCGCGACGAGGTTGCGCGTGTGCCGGATCGCGTCGACTTCCAGCAGCGTGTCCTGCATGCCGGCCCGCCGCAGCTCGGCCGGGTCGCCGCCGGCGACCACCAGGTCATAGACTTCGTTGGCCGGGAACGCCACCCGTCCGCGCGGCGCCAGGCTGTCGCGGTCGAGCGCCACGATGGCGGCATCCGCCGCCGACTCCGGCGCCTCGTTGCGGCTGCGGCTGATGCCCACGTAGAAGCGGTCACGGCCGAAGGCCAGGCCGCGTGCATAGCCGCCCATGGCGATCTCGTGCTCGAGCACGAAGTCGCGGTACACGTGCACGGCGTGCGCCTCGGAGTTGCAGAGCCACAGGCGGCCGTCGATCGAGTGCAGCGAATGCGGCTGCGACAGCCCCCTCACCACCACTTCGCCGGTCTCGATGTCGACGACCTCGCCGGCGCCACGGGTGCGACCCTTGTAGCCCCTGTGTTCCGCGAAGCCGCCGAAGCGGGACACCAGGATCCGGCCCTCGTGCACGCACACCGAATTGAGGTGCTGGGCATCGGGCTCGCCGGGGAGCGTCCATCGCCGCTGCTCGACGAAGGTGGTCGCATCCAGCTCGAAGAGCGTGTTGGTTTCGGTGGCCACCACGTACAGCCGTCCGGCGTGGTGCACCACGTCGTGCAGGTCCAGCGATGCATGGGTGAGCGCCACCGGCTCCACCGTGGCACCAAGCACGCGCCGCAACTCGGCGACGCCCTCGGCCTGTCGCGCCCAGATGTACCCGTCGGGCTGGACCGCGACGCCGGTGGTGTCCACCGGGGAGATGCGCTCGACCGATCCGTCGACGACCAGGAACAGGCCGCCGCCATTCACCGAGGACGCCAGCAGCACGTCCGCGAACGCCTGGTGGCCGGCCATGCTCATTGCGTGGACACGACCTCGCCCGCGAGGCCCTGCACCGCGAAGCGGGCCTGCATGTCGGCCAGGCCCTCCGCATGGTTGCTGTCGCCGGTCACGCTCAGGATCACCGAATCCATGCGGCGGTCGATCGCGTGGATCTCGTCGCCCTGCTCGTCGAACTTCGACACGCCCACGGTGACGAAATACTGCCCGCGCAGCAGCGCGCACTGCAGGTCGAACGCCACCACCGCCACCGAGCCCGCCCTGCAGGCGTACAGCCGCCCATCGGACACGAACGTGTTCGAGCTGTACAGCACCTGCCCGCTCACGCTGCACACCCGCACGCCGAACATCAGCCGCTCGAGTGCGATCGGGAAGCGATAGCGCACGTGGATCCGGAACGGCTCCCGCGCCGGCACCAGCGGTCCGTAACCCAGGCTGCTCGACACCAGGTAGTCGCAGGTCACCGCGCGGCCGTCGCCGAGGCGCGTCTCGTCACGGTTGTAGCCCGGCCGGGCATGGAAGCGGTCCGGTGCGTCGGCGCGCAGGAACAGCGCCAGCTCGTCGTGCGTGGGCGGACGCATGTCGTCGGCGTCGAGCAGGCCCGATTCCGTGGCATCCACGGTGTCCTCGGCTTCGACGTACCCGCTGTTGTCGCCGAACACGATCCGCAGGTACTCCTTCACCGCGGGCTGCGCATCGCCGTCGAACATCAGCACGCCGCCGTCGAGGACCACGCCGCGATCGCACAGCTGCAGCACGGAATCCACCGAGTGGGTGACCAGCAGCAGGGTGCAGCCGGCTTCGCGCATCTCCTCGATGCGCTTGAAGCACTTGCGCTGGAAGTACACGTCGCCCACCGACAGCGCCTCGTCGACGATCAGGACGTCCGGGTCGGTGTGCACCGCCACCGCGAACGCCAGGCGCAGGAACATGCCGCTCGAATAGGTCTTGACCTGCTGGTCGAGGTGCTCGCCGATCTCCGCGAAGCCGATGATGCGCTCCATGCGATCGGCGATCTGCTGCGCGCCGAGCCCCAGCAGGCTGGCGTTGAGGTGGATGTTCTCGCGCCCGGTGAATTCCGGATTGAAGCCGGCGCCCAGCTCAAGCAGCGCCGCGATGCGGGCGTGGACGTGCATCTCCCCGGCACTGGGCTGGAGGATTCCGGCGATCACCTGCAGCAACGTCGACTTGCCCGATCCGTTCTTGCCGATGATGCCGATCGCCTCGCCGCGACGGATGTCGAGGCTGACGTCGCGCAGTGCATGGAATTCGTGGCGCGCGTGGCGCCCGGGCACCAGCATGTGCGCCAGGCCGTGGAAGGGCTTGTCGAACTTCGGGTACGACTTGCCGATCCCGCGCAGGCTGATCAGGACCTCAGAGGACATCCGCGAAGCCCTTGCTGGTGAAACGGAACCACGCGTGGGCCAGGTACAGCGCCATCAGCGCAACGGCCAGCGCCAGCGCGAGGCCGTGCCAGTCCGGCAGCCGCCCCCAGAGCGCCACCTCGCGCATCTGGTCGATGAAGAAGGTGAGCGGGTTGAGGTGGAAGATGCGCTGGTACGCGGGCGACAGGCTGTCCACCGGCACGATCGCAGACGACAGGAACAGCATCGCGGTGACGATGACCGGCATCGCCTGGCTGATGTCGCGCAGGTAGACGCCCAGCGAGGCGAACACCCAGCAGGCGGCCACGGCGATCAGCAGGAGCGGCAGCACCACCACCGGCACCAGCACGATGTAGGCCGAGAACTTCCCGTACAGCACCGCGTTGAGTACCGCGAACACCAGCACGTTCATGGCCATGTGGAACAGCGCCGAGAGCGCGGTGGTCCACCCCAGCACCTGGAGCGGGAACACCACCCGCTTGACGTAGTTGGCGTTCTCGATCATCAGCCGCGGCGCACGCACCAGGCATTCGGCGAGGAAGCCATGGGTGAGGATGCCGATGAACAGCACCATGCC
>DATINB010000255.1:0-2175 GCA_035474775.1 Luteimonas sp. | reverse complement strand
ACCCACTTCCTGACGGAGAGAGCACCATGGCAAGCAAGAAACTGATGGCCGGCGCGCTGTTCGCGCTGGCGGCACTGTCGCAGGGCGCATCGGCCAACTGGCAGGGCACGTTCTACTACTACAGCGCCGAAGGCGTGCTGGTCGGCGCATGGACGGCCGGCTGTCGCGAAGCGGACGGGCGCTGGGGCGTGGAGACCGAGAACCGGCGCTTCGTGCAGGGTTGCCGCGCGTCGAGCTGAGCCGGTCGCCAACCCGGGGCGTGGTGCGTGCACCGCACCGCGCCCGCGGGACAACCGGGGCATCGCGCTCTGCTGCCGCGTGACCGCCATCCGCGCCATCCGGACCATTCGTGCCTTCCGCGACAAACGCATCGGGTGACGCGGGGCCTCAGCCGCGTGGCGCCCGCATGTCGCGCATGTAGGGAATCAAGGACGGACCTTCGAGGTCGGGTTCGAGGTCCTCCCCCGCGGTTGCCATGCTGGAGAATCCCAGTCGCGCCAGCAACGCCTGCGAGCGCAGGTTGGCCGCGTCCACGTCCGCCCCGACCGTCCGCAGGCCGAGCACGCGACGGCTCCAGTCGAGCACCGCCGAGACGGCATCCCAGGCGAGCCCGCGCCGCCAGTACGCGGCATCCAGCGCATAGCCGAGCTCGGCGTGCCCGCGGCGGGCATCGAAGTGGAACAGCGTGCAGGTCCCGATGGCGAGGTCGTCGCGGGTGCCGGTGATGACCCACGCGATGCGCTCGCGACGCTCGAAGTCGGCCCGCAGTTCCGCCACCAGTCGCAGGGCTTCCACGGGGTCGTGCATCGGTGCGCGCCCGCCATGGCGCACGACACGCGGGTCTGCGTACATCCGGAACAGCGCGGCGGCATCGCTTGCGCCTGCGGCGCGCAACCGCGTGGACCGGCCGCGCAGGCCAGGAATGGCCGGCAGGCCCCACAGCGCGACATTGAGGTCGATGGGCGGCGGTCCGGCTGGTGCGACTGGGCTAGCATACCCAGCGCATGCCAAGCCGGCCTGCGCAGCCACGGGGCCCGCCATGTCCGAACACCGCCGCCGCACCCGCATCCTCGCGACGCTGGGCCCCGCGACCGATCCCCCCGGCGTGCTCGATGCGCTGCTGCATGCAGGCGTGGACGCGGTGCGCCTCAATTTCTCGCATGGGGACCCGTCCGCGCAGGTGGCGCGCGCGCAGGCCGTGCGCGAGGCGGCCAAGCGCGTCGGCGTCGAGGTCGGCATCCTCGCCGACCTCCCCGGCCCGAAGATCCGCGTCGAGACCTTCGCCGCCGGCCGCGTCAACCTGGTCACCGGCAACCGCTTCGACCTGCTGGCGCGTGCCGACGCGCCGCCCGGCGACGAACGCCAGGTCGGCGTGAGCTACCTGGGCCTTCCCGGCGACCTGGTCGCCGGCGACGTGCTGATGCTGGACGACGGCATGGTGCAGCTGCACGTGACCGCCATCGAGGGCGACCGCATCGTCACCCGCGTGCTGAACGACTCGGTGCTGTCCAACCGCAAGGGGCTCAACAAGCTCGGCGGCGGGCTGTCGCTGGGTGCGTTGACCGAGCGCGACGAGGAGCTGATCGCGATCGCCGCGCAGATGGACGTCGACTTCATCGCGGTGTCGTTCTGCCGCAACGCCGACGACATGCACCGCGCGCGGCGCATCGCGCGCGAGCACGGCAGCGACGCCGCGCTGGTGTCGAAGATCGAACGCGCCGAGGCGATCGAGAACCTGTCGGAGATCGTCGAGGCCAGCGACGTGGTGATGGTGGCGCGCGGCGACCTGGGCGTGGAGATCGGACCGGCGCTCGTCCCCCTCGTCCAGAAGCGGATCATCCTCAAGGCGCTCGAGCGCGGGAAGCCGGTGATCACGGCCACGCAGATGCTCGAGTCGATGATCCATCACCCCGAGCCGACGCGTGCCGAGGCGAGCGACGTGGCGAATGCGGTGCTCGACGGCACGTCCGCGATCATGCTCTCGGGTGAGACGGCCGTGGGCGAGTACCCGGTGCAGGCGGTCGCGACGATGGACCGCATCGCGCGCGCGGTCGAGCCGAGCCTCGGCTACCGGCACGAGCTTCCCGACGTCGCCGAGAAGCCGACGATCGGGAACGCCATGTCGAACGCGGCGTGCGACCTTGCCGAAGCGCTCGGCGCTGCGGCAATGCTCGT
>DATINB010000254.1:0-1608 GCA_035474775.1 Luteimonas sp. | reverse complement strand
GGCATCCCGGTGGCCTTCAACTTCAGCGCCGACGTGGATCTGGCCCAGCTCGACCGCCACATCGGCTACCTGGCCCAGGGCGGCATCGGCCTGCCGGACCCGGCGTACTACACGCGCACCGACGCCGACACCCGCGCACTGCTCGGGCGCTACGTCGACTACGTGGGCAAGATCCTCACGCTCACCGGCACGCCGCCGGACCAGGTGGCCGTCGAGGCGCAGCAGGTGATCGACCTGGAGACGCGCATCGCGCAGCTTTCCAAGCCGATCGCCACGTTGCGCGATCCGCGCCTCAACTACGCCGCGGTGCCCACCGCCGAGGTGGCGCGCACCTACAAGCGCCTGCAGCTCGCCGAGTTCCTCAAGGTCCAGGGCATCAGCGACGACACCGTCTCGGTCGCCAACCCGGAGCTGTTCGCGCAACTGGACGCACTGGTGGGCAGCCTGAAGCCGGCGCAGTGGAAGACCTACCTCCGCTTCCACGTCGGCAACGCCATGGCGCCCTATCTGTCCAGGCCGTTCCGCGATGCCGATTTCGAGTTCCGCGGCCGCGTCCTGCGTGGCGAGCTGGCGCAGCCCACGCCGCAGGCGCGCGTGCTGGCAGCAATCAACAAGGCCGCCGGGCCGATGCTGGCGCGCGAGTACGTGGGCCGTTACCTGCCCGACGCGACGCGCACGCGCGCGCAGGAGATCGCCGGCGAAGTGCGCGACGCGCTCGGCCGCGCGGTCGATTCCAACACCTGGATGAGCGACGCCGCGCGTGCCGAGGCCAAGGCCAAGGTCGGCAAGCTCAAGATCGAGGTCGGCGCACCGCGCCGTGACCTGGACTACACCGTGCAGCCGACCGGCCGCGGCAGTTTCGGCAGCAACATGCTCATCGCGTCCACCTGGCACCACCGCGAGGAGATGAAGCGCATCGGCCGCGGCAACGCCGACCGGCGCTGGGACGTGCTCCCGCAGCAGCCGGCGCTGCTGTACGACATCGCGCAGAACCGGCTGATCGTCTCGGCCGCCGTGCTGCAGCCGCCGGTGCTGGACATGGCGCAGACGGCGGCACAGCACTACGGCACGTTCGGCGCGCTGGTCGGCCACGAATTGGGGCGCAGCGTGGACATCCGCGGGCGCAACGTCGATGCATCCGGCGCACTGCGCAACTGGTGGACGGTGCAGGAGGATGCCGCCTGGCTCGACCGTGGCAGCCGCCTGGCCACCCAGTACGGCGCCTACGATTACCCGGGGCTGACCGCGCAGAAGGTCGATGGCGCGCGCACGCGCGACGAGAACGGTGCCGACCTCGCCGGCGTGGAGCTGGCCTGGTCGGCCCTGCAGGCGGCGCAGCCGGCACTGACCGTGGACGGCCGCCAGGCGTTCTTCCGCGGCTGGGCGCAGCTCTGGCAGCAGCAGGCGTCGGTGGTCGATGCCACCCGTCTGGCCGCGGTGGACGCCCACGCACCGGGCAAGTGGCGCGTCAACGGGCCACTGGCCAACCTGCCCGCCTTCGCCGAGACCTTCACCTGCAAGCCGACGGACGCGATGGTGCGCAAGGCCGACGCGCAGATTTCCATCTGGCGTTGAGCCTAGCGCGGCTCCGCCGCCCGGGCAGCCGGG
>DATINB010000253.1:0-1832 GCA_035474775.1 Luteimonas sp. | reverse complement strand
GCGTTGGAACGTCGATGCAACTGGAGCGTGCCCGCGGCCAGCATCCGGACGAGGCCGTCGACGGCGTGCGCGGCGTGCTGCGGATCATCATCGTGTTCGCGCTGACCACGCCGTTCTGGTCGCTGTTCGACCAGAAGGCGTCGACCTGGGTGCTGCAGGGCAAGACCATGGTGGTGCCGCACGACCAGTGGTGGTGGCCGAGCTTCCTGGTCAAGGAGGCCGGGCAGATGCAGGCGCTCAACCCGCTGCTGGTGATGCTGATCATCCCGTTCAACAACCTGGTGCTGTACCCCGGCCTGCGCCGCGCCGGGTTCGACCCCACGCCGTTGCGGCGCATGGGGTGGGGCATCGCCTTCTCGGGGCTGGCGTGGGTGATCGCCGGGTTGATCCAGCTGCAGATCGATGGCGGCGCGCCGACGTCGCTGGCCTGGCAGATGTTGCCGTACCTGTTGCTGACCTTCGCCGAGGTGCTGGTGTCGGCGACGGCGCTGGAATTCGCCTACAGCCAGGCGACCCAGGGCATGAAGGGCGTGATCATGGCCTTCTGGTATCTCACCAGCACCTTCGGCAGCCTGTGGGTACTGATCACCAATGCCGCCGTGCGCAACGACACGGTCATCTCGCGCATCGCCGAAACCGGCCTCAGCGAGAACGCGTTCCTGATGTTCTTCTTCGCCGCGTTCGCGTTCGCGGCCACGCTGGCCTTCGCGGCCTATGCGCGCCACTACCCGATGCAGGACCACTACCGTGCCGCCTGAGGACCAATCGACATGACCGGCGTGGTCACCTTCGTGCTGATCGCGCTCACCGTGCTGGTGTCGTGGCAGGCCTTCGAGCGCCCGCGACTGCTCGACCGGCTGATCCTGTGGCCGCCGGCGATCGACCGCCAGCGACAGTACGACCGCCTGCTCACCCACGGCTTCGTGCACGCCGACTGGCAACACCTGCTGTTCAACATGATCACGCTGTACTTCTTCGGGCGCTACGTCGAACGCATGTTCGAGCCGTACATCGGCGCGGCCGGCTTCGTGCTGTTCTACCTCTCGGCGATCCTCGTGGCGATCCTGCCGACCTACCTCCGCCATCGCCACGACGCGCGCTACCGCAGCCTGGGCGCGTCGGGCGCCGTGTCGGCGGTGCTGTTCGCCTTCATCCTGGCCGACCCGTGGTCGCTGATCTTCGTGTTCTTCGTGCCGCTGCCGGCGATCGTGTACGCGGTGCTGTACGTCGGCTATTCGGTCTGGATGGACCGCCGCGGTGGCGACAACGTCAACCACAGCGCACACCTGTGGGGCGCGGGTTACGGGCTGCTGTTCACCGTGATGATGGAGCCGCGCATCGTGGGATCGTTCCTGCAGCGCCTGTCGAGCCCGTCGTTCGGGTAGCGCCGTCGCGGCGCGCGCGGCTGGTCAGGAGATCGAGTCGACGCCATGGGCGTCCTGGACGGGCGCCACGTCGTCATAGGCCTCGGCGAGCCGGCGATAGACCAGCGAATCGAGCTGGGCGAATTCGACGTTGTCCACTTCGCCGACCCGGGAAAGGTCGAACAGGCGCTTGACGGCCTCGTGTTCGGTGGTGTCGCTGGTGAAGGACATGGGTGTTCCTGGTTTGCGGATGTGGCTCATCAAGCATGGTCCGTGCCAGCCCGGAGGAGGCATGTCGGCCCGTCGGGGTGACCCGGAGCGTCACTCGGGGCAAAAAGGCGGCGGCCGTCGCCCTCCGGCCGTCGGGACACGGGCAGTGCACCGGCGGTGGCGCACCATGGCGCGCTCGACGCGCGGGCCGCTGCTCCGCGCATCGGGCGACTGCCATGCCACGCCGACGCCGTCGGC
>DATINB010000252.1:0-2879 GCA_035474775.1 Luteimonas sp. | reverse complement strand
GCCGGTCGACGTGGCCAGCACCCAGGACGACCCGCCGGCGGCGTGGGACGGCGACGACGACAGCTGGTCCGACCGTGGTGGCAGCGCCGGGAGCGGTGGCGCCGGGTTCGACGACGAGGGTGATGCCGGCGACCGGATGGTGCAGACCGAAACCCTGCAGGACCACCTGTCCTGGCAATTGCACCTGGGCCATCTGTCGCCGCGCGATCGCCGCATCGGCGCCGCGCTGGTCGACGCGATCGACGACGATGGCTACCTGCGCGAGCCGTTCGACGCCATCGCGGCGGCCCTGCGGCCCGAATTCGAATGCGGCCACGACGAGATCCAGGCCGTGCTGTGCCACGTGCAGCGCCTGGACCCCACCGGGGTGGGCGCCCGCGACCTGGCCGAGTGCCTGCTGCTGCAGCTGGCGACACTGCCGGACGACACCCCCGGCAAGGCGCACGCCGAGCGCATCGCGGGCACCCTCATCGATCGCCTCCCCAAGCTCGGCGCCGACGGACTCGCACGCGCCCTGGACTGCAGCGCCGAGGACGCCGCGACCGCCCTGCAGCTGCTGCGCAGCCTGGACCCGCGACCCGGCGCGCAGTTCGGCGCGGTGCCGCTGGATACCTACGTGGTGCCCGACTGCGTGATCACCCGCCAGGCCGGCATCTGGAAGGTGGCGCTGGCCGGCGGCCAGCAGACCCGGCTGACCATCCATCGCGGCTACGAACAGATGATCCGCCATGCCGGCGCCGCGGATGCCGGCTACCTGCGCGGACGGCTGCAAGAGGCGCGCTGGTTGCTCAAGAACATCGAGGCACGCGGCGACACGCTGCTCAAGGTGGTGCGCTGCCTGGTGCACCAGCAGTCCGGATTCCTCGAATTCGGCGCACAGGCGCTGCGTCCGCTGACGCTGCGCGAGGTCGCCGCCGAGATCGGCATGCACGAATCGACCGTCTCGCGCGCGGTGGCGCGCAAGCACGTGCGGACCCCGCGCGGCACCCTGCCGCTGCGCGCGTTCTTCGCCTCCGGGATCGACACCGCCGGGGGCGGCGAGGCGTCCAGCACCGCCATCCAGGACATGATCCGCAAGCTCATCGACGCCGAGAACCCGCGCAAGCCGCTCTCCGATGCGCGCCTGGCCGATACGCTCAAGGCCGCCGGCGTTCCGGTGGCGCGGCGCACCGTGGCCAAGTACCGCGAAGCGTTGAACATCCCGTCCTCGCACGAACGCGTGCGCGTGGGCTGAGCGCCGCTGCGCCCGGCGGCCGCCTATGCGCCACCGGGGGGCTGCGTTAACCTCTCCACAACCTTTGCGCACGCGGTGTGCGCGATGCTGTGGTCCCCACCGTAAGAGGAGCTGTCGATGCGCATCGAGACCCACGGCCACCAGATCGAAGTCACGCCCGCCCTGCGCGACTACGTGGAGAGCAAGATGGAGCGCCTGGCCCGGCACGTCGACCAGCCGTTCGACCTGCGCGTGCAGCTGAGCCTCGACAAGCCCGAACACCGCGTCGAGGCCACCACCACGCTTGCCGGCAAGGCGCTGCATGCCGATGCCCATGCGATCGACATGTATGCGGCGATCGACCTGCTCGCCGACAAGCTCGACCGGCTGCTGGTGAAGCAGCGCAAGAAGATCGTCGACCACCACCGCGGCGAGAGTCCTGCACGCAGCGGCGAGTTCGGCTGAGGCCGGAGCCGGCGATGCCGTTCACCGACCTGCTGTCCGCCGACCGCGTGGTGTTGCTGGTCGACCCCACCCATCGCGACCAGGTGCTGGACGCCGCGGCGCGCCTGCTGTCCGGCCAGTCGCCGGTGGTCACCCAGGCGCTCGGCGAAGGCCTGCGCGCACGCGAACAGCTGGGGAGTACCGGCATCGGCCACGGGGTGGCCATCCCGCACTGTCGGAGCAACGCCTCGCGCGACGCGCGCGCGGCGTTCCTGCGCCTGGGCCGACCGGTCGACTTCTCGGCGAGCGATGGCCAGCCGGTGGACCTGGTGTTCGCGATGAGCGTGCCGGAGGACCTGGCCCAGGAGCACCTGCAGACGCTGTCCGAGCTCGCCGTGCAATTCTCCGATGCCGCCTTTCGCGAGGCGTTGCGCGGCGCCGCCGACGTGGCCGCGCTGCAGGGCGTGCTGCTGGATCTGAAACCGGCCCGGGTGGCCATGACGGCCACCATGGAGACCGCGCGCGACGACGGCACCGCCGGCCGATGAACGCCAGCATCAGCGCCACCGACCTGTTCGAACAGCTACGCGATCGCCTGGGGCTGCGCTGGGTCGCCGGCCAGCAGGGCCAGGCGCGTGTGCTCGAATCGGTGGAAACGGTCGCCCGGCGGCCCTCGCTGGCCGGCTACCTCAACATCATCTATCCCAACAAGGTGCAGATCCTCGGCAGCGAGGAGCTGGCCTGGCTCGACGGACTGGACTCGCGCCTGCGCTGGGAGACCATCGAGCGCCTGCTGCAGTACCGGCCGCTGGCGATGGTGATCAGCAAGGACCAGTCCTGCCCGGAGGACCTGCGCGAGATGGCCGAGGAATCGGCCACCCCGCTGTGGACCTCGCCCAACCGCGGCCACGAACTCCTCAACCACATGCAGTACCACCTGGCGCGCACGCTGGCGCCGCGGGTGACGCTGCATGGCGTGTTCATGGAAATCTACTCGATCGGCGTGCTGATCACCGGCGAATCCGGGTCCGGCAAGAGCGAACTGGCCCTGGAACTGGTCACCCGCGGGCATCGCCTGGTGGCCGACGACGCGCCCGAATTCACCCAGATCGCCCCCGACGTGCTCGACGGCACCTGCCCTGAACTGCTGCAGGACCTGCTGGAGCTGCGCGGGCTGGGCGTGCTCAACATCCGCGAGATGTTCGGCGACACCGCGGTGAAG
>DATINB010000251.1:0-4968 GCA_035474775.1 Luteimonas sp. | reverse complement strand
GTGTCGCGAGGCCACGGTCGGCCGATCGCGGTGCAGCGGACGCGCCGATGCGGCCCAGCCAACGGATGCCGGGCCCACCCACGGAAGGACGTCGATGATGGCGACAGACAGGTTCCGACCCGTTGCAGGCGATCACGCGGCGAACGGCACGGGCGCGCGCGCGTCCGGCGTGCCGGTGGCCCGCGTGCTGGCTGCCGCCGGGCATGGGGATGCGTTCGTCCTGCTCGACGGTGCGCGCGTCCCGCGGCTGCGCGACCGGCTGCAGGCCACCGGCTGCGACTACTGGTGCCTGCTGTGCGCCGACCTCGACAGCCCGCTGCGCGATGGCGTGCCCTACCTGCTGCGCCTGCGCCGCACCGGCGACCGCGCACGCGCGGCGACCCCGTTGCAGCCGTCGCCGGCGGGCGTGCTGCTGCTGCCGCCCCGGCCGGTCTGCGGCTCGGTCCTGCGCACGCACCTCCGGCACTGGCTGCGCGCACCGCTGCGCACCGGCCGCAGCGCCGTGTTCCGCTTCTTCGACCCCGAATGCCTGCAGTCGATGCTGCCGCTGCTGACCGAGGATGCGCGGCGCGACTTCCTGGCCCCGCTGGGGCGCGTGTTCGTCGAAGCCGCCGTGCCCGGCGGGACGCTGGAGGTCGGCAGCACCGGACCGGACGACGGCGACCCCATGGCGGCGTCGCGCGGTGGCGTCGCCTCCAGCGCGCAGTGGCCCGCGCGCGGCATTCGCTGGGGCTGACCGCCGCCCGCGTGGCACGCACGCCTGCATGGCGGCGCACGGATGCCCGCACCCTCGGCCGAAAGCACTAGCCCCTCCCGCGGATAGGCGGCACAGGGCGCCATCGCCAGACTGAGCCGGTCGTCACGTTCGACGGGGAGTCCGGCCGGCATGGGCATGTTCCGAACACAGCACGCGACACCGCGTCGGCGCACCGGCCAGCGTGGCCTGCGCGCGGTGGCCTGCGCCGCGTTGATGGGCACGCTGCTCGCCGCGGTCCCCGTCGCGGGCGCCGCCGATGCGCCTGCGGTCACCTCCGCGCACCCGGACCTGAAGGCGGTGCTGGACGCCGTCGGGCGGCTCGAGGACGCCGACACCGCGCTCGCGCTGGCCGTCGATGGCGCGGCGCTGTACGAAGCCGAGACCGTCAAGCTCGACGGCTACGAATACTGCAGCCAGGCGGTCGCGCTCGCCGAGCAGGGCGAGATCCGGCGCAGCGTGCAGGCGGCCAGCAAGGCGATGCACGTCGCGCTGTCGACCGGCAACGAGGACCTGCTGGCCAAGGCCTACCGCGACCTGGCCATCGCCTTCAGCTATTCCGGCCAGCTCGAGCGCGCGGAAGCGTTCGCCAACCTCGCGCTCGGCAAGCAGGCCGACGATCCCTCCAAGGTCATCGGCCCGGCGCACAAGATCATCGGCGACGTGCGCAGTCGCCAGCAGCGCTGGCCGGACGCCATCGCCGCCTACGAGCAGGCGCTCACCACCAGTTCCGACCGCTACCGCCCGCTGGTGCAGGCCTCGCTCGCCAACGCCCTGATCGCCGCCGGCGATCCGGCCCGCGCGCGCCGCGAGCTGGACGCCATCGCCGAGCCGGCGGATCCCGTGCAGCGCGCGCAGCTGGTGCGCACGCGCGGGCAGCTGCTGCTCGCCGAAGGCAACGCCGCTGACGCGCTGGTCCTGTTCGAGGGCCTCGCGGCCACGCCGGTTCCCGGTGACGAGGGCAACTACCGCATGTGGGCGCTCGACGGCGTGTCGCGCAGCCAGGAGGCGCTTGGCCGCCCGCGCGAAGCCGCGGCCGCGCTGGACCAGGCGCTGGCCGCGGTCGACGACGTGCGCGCGCGGTTCCGCAGCGAGGAGTTCCGGATGGGACTGTTCTCCGACCTGCAGTCGATCTTCGAGCGCGCGATCCGCCTGCACGCGGACACCGGCGACGATGCGCGCGCCTTCGCGATCAGCGAACGCAGCCGCGCGCGCGCCCTGCTGGATGCGGTGGCCGACCGCGGTCGCGCACCCGAGGACGCCACGGCGCCGCCGGTGGAGCTGGGCGCGCTGCAGGCGTTGCTGCACGCCGACGAACGCCTCATCGCCTACCACGCACTGCCCGACGTGCTGCTGGCGTGGGTGGTGTCGCCCGCCGGCGTGCGAGGCCACCGCATCGCGCTGAAGCGCCAGGACCTGGTGCGGCTGGTGGATGCCTGGCGGCAGGCCATCATCAACCTCGATCCCGCCGCCGTGGATGCCGGCGCGCGCATCGCATCCCTGCTGGTGGCGCCGCTCGGCCTGGAAGCGGGGCAGCGCTTGATCGTGGTGCCGCACGGGCCGCTGCACTACCTGCCCTTCCAGGCACTGCGGCTCGACGGCCGCTATCTGGTCGAGCGCCATCCGATCGCGGTGGCGCCCTCGGCCGGCATCGCGGCGCGCCTGGCGGCGCGCGGCACGCGCGCGGACGCGCGGCTGCTGGCCTTCGGCAACCCGCTGGTCAGCCCGGCCGTGGCCGATCCGCTGCCCGGCGCCGAGCGCGAGGTCAACGAGGTGGCGGCCCTGTTCACGCGGCCGGAGGTGTACCTGCTGGCCGACGCCACCCGCGCGCGCTTCGAGGCGGCCGCACCGGGCGCACGGATCATCCATGTGGCCGCGCACGCGCGCGCCGACCTCGCCGACCCGCTGCATTCGCAGATCCTGCTCGCCGACGCCGACGGTCGGCAGCACTTCCTCGAGGCGCGCGACGTGCTGGGCATGAACCTCGGCAACGCCGCGCTGGTCACCCTGTCGGCCTGCGAATCCGGCCTCGGCCGCGTGGACGACGGCGACGAAGTGCAGGGCTTCACGCGCTCGTTCCTGTCCGCCGGCACGTCGGCGCTGGTCGCCTCGCTGTGGCCGGTGCCCGACCGCGACACCGAGCGGCTGATGACCACCATGTATCGCGAACTGCGCGCCGGCACCGACCTGCAGCAGGCGATGCGCGCGGGACAGCTGGACGTGCTGGGCCGCGAGGAAAGCGCCCATCCGTTCTACTGGGCTTCGTTCAACCTGATCGGCAACTGGCGCCTCACGGTGGGGAACTGACATGGCACGCAGCCTCCGCCGCGCGCCGCGCGCCGCACTCGCCTTCGCCCTGTCCGTCGCGCTCGCCGGGCAGGCGCTGTCGGCGCCCGCCCCGCAATCGCCTGCGCAGGCGTTGCCGGAGCCGGCGATGCGCCCCGCGGCCGGCACCCGGTTCGCCCTGCGGGCGGTCACTTTCAGCGGCAACACGCGCGTCCCGGCGCGTGACCTCGAAGCACTCGCCGACGCGTTCATCGGTCGCGAGGTGGTGCTCGCGGATCTCGAATCGATCGCGCGGCGCGCCACGGCGTTGTACCGGGCGCGCGGCTATCTCCTGGCGCAGGCCTTCGTGCCGGTGCAGGAGGTCGAGAACGGAACGGTGACCATCAGCATCGTCGAAGGGACCCTCGGCCGCGTGGCGATCGACGTCGCCGACGACGCCCCGGTGTCGCGCGTGCGCGTCGAGGAGACGCTGGGCAGCCTGCGCACCGGCGAGCCGCTCAGCGGACCCGATTACGAGCGCGGCATGCTGCTGCTGTCGGACCTTCCCGGCATCCGCCCGCGCTCGGCGATCTCCACCGGGGCGGCGGCCGGGACCACCGACCTCGACGTGCAGGTCACCCGCGGCGACCGCTTCGCGTTCGTGCTGGAGACAGACAACCATGGCAGCCCGGAGTCCGGCCGCATCCGCGCCGGGGGCACCGTGCGCTGGGCCAGCCCCACCGGCGCCGGCGACAACCTCGACCTGCGCCTGCTGGCTGCCGAGGGCATGCACACCGCGTTTGGCCGCCTGGCCTACGAACGCCCGCTGGGCACGCGCGGCGTGCGCGCGGGCATCGGCCTCGCGCGCGTTCAGTACGAACTGGGCGGCGCCTTCCGGCCCCTGGACGCCACCGGGACCGCGGACATCGTGGATGTCTCGGTCAGCCATGCGCTGGTGCGCCAGCGCACCACCAACGTCTTCCTGCGCGCATCGATCGACCACAAGGACCTGACCGACGAATTCCGCGCGGTCGGCGTGCAGAGCGACAAGGAGGTGCGCGGCGTCGGCCTCGGCGTCTCGCTCGAACACCGCGACGCCTGGCTCGGCGGCGGCTACACCAGCGCCAACGCCCTGCTGTACCTCGCCGAACTCGACCTCCGCGATCCGTTCGGCGAAGCCCTCGATGGCTCCGTGTTCGGTCGCCGCACCGAGGGCCGGTTCGGCAAGCTGACGCTGCAGGCGACGCGGCTGCAGGCGATCGGCGCCCGGCTCAGCCTGTTCGCGGGAGGCGGACTGCAGATCGCCAGCGACAACCTCGATCCGTCCGAGCAGCTGTCGCTGGGGGGCCCACGCGCGGTGCGTGCGTATTCGACCAACGAGGTGCTGGTCGACGAGGGCTGGATCGCCAACGTGGAACTGCGCTTCGCCGCCAGCGAGCGCATCACGCCGTTCCTCTTCTACGACGCCGCGCATGGTGCGGTCGACCACGACCGCAGCCTGTTCGATCCCAGCCCGATCGGGCGCAGCCTGCGCGGCTACGGCCTCGGCATCGCCTGGTCGCAGCCCGGCAACTGGGCGCTCAACGCCACCCTGGCCTGGCCCGATACCCGCCGCGCCCTTGCCGACCCGCGCGACCCGCGCCTGTACCTGCAGCTCCAGAAGCAATTCTGAGTGGAGACCGCCATGAACGACCGCACCCGTTGCCCCGGCCGCACCGCGCACGCGCGCATCGCGCGGCGCCCGCTGGCGATCGCGCTCGCAACCGCCCTCGCCTCGCCGCTGGCGATGGCGCAGGCGCTCACCGAGCTGCCGACCAATCCCACCGGGCTCATCGGCATCAATCCGGGCGACATCGCCACCGTGGGCAACACGATGACGATCCAGCAAGCCGGGCGCGGCGGGGTGATCAACTGGCAGACCTTCTCGATCGGCCAGGACGCCACGGTCA
>DATINB010000250.1:0-2217 GCA_035474775.1 Luteimonas sp. | reverse complement strand
CCGCCCCACCACGTGGTGCTGATCGACTGGCGCGGGTCGGTGGCCTCGGAGGCGGCGGCCCTCTCGCGCCTCGACAAGGCGCTGCACCTGCCGGGCACGCATACCGTGTGTACGGGCAGCAACGACGCGGAGCTGGTCGCGGCCGTGCGCGCCGTCTCGTCCGAGCCGCTGCACCGGCGCTGACCCCGGTCACGATGGCCACGGTTGGCGACGCTAGACTGGCGACCCCCCGCAACACCGGACCGCATGCCATGACCCCGTGGTCGCCCGAGCTGGCCCGCAAGACCTACTCGATCCCGCACTGGTCCGAGGGCTACTTCGACGTGGCCGGCGGCTGCGTGCAGGTCCTGCCGAAGGGCGCCGATGGCCCGTCCATCGCGCTGCCCGAGGTGGTGGACGCCGCGCTCGCGCAGGGCGCGCAGCTGCCGATGCTGGTGCGCTTTCCCGACATCCTGGGCGATCGGCTGCAGGCCCTGCAGGCGGCGTTCGCGCAGGCGCAGGTGGACTGGGAGTACGGCGGCGGCTACACCGCGGTGTATCCGATCAAGGTCAACCAGCATCGCGGCGTGGCCGGCACGCTGGCGTCGCACCATGGCGACGGCTTCGGCCTGGAGGCGGGCAGCAAGCCGGAGCTGATGGCGGTGCTCGCGCTGTCGCATCCCGGCGCGCTCGTCGTCTGCAACGGTTACAAGGACCGCGAGTACATCCGCCTGGCGCTGATCGGTCGCAAGCTGGGCCTGCAGACCTTCATCGTCATCGAGAAACCCTCCGAGCTCGCGCTGGTGATGGACGAGGCGGCCGCGCTCGGCGTCAAGCCCGGCCTCGGGGTGCGCATGCGGCTGGCTTCGCTGGGCGCGGGCAAGTGGCAGAACTCCGGCGGCGACAAGGCGAAGTTCGGCCTCAACCCGCGCCAGTTGCTGGACCTGTGGAAGAAGCTGCGCGACAGCGGCATGTCCGACTGCCTGCAGCTGCTGCATTTCCACATGGGCTCGCAGATCTCCAACGTGCGCGACATCGCCAACGGCATGCGCGAGGCGGTGCGCTACTTCGTGGAGCTGTCCAGGCTGGGCGCCAACATCACCCACGTCGATGTCGGTGGCGGCCTGGGCGTGGACTACGAGGGCACGCGCTCGCGCAGCTTCAACTCGGTCAACTACGGCGTGCACCACTACGCCTCCACCATCGTGCAGCCGCTGGCCGGTGCCTGTGCCGAGCACGGCCTGCCGCCTCCGCGCATCGTCACCGAATGCGGGCGCGCCATGACCGCGCACCACGCGGTGCTGGTGGCCAACGTGTCCGAGGTGGAGGAAGCGCCCGAGGGACGGGTGCCCGACGCGCATGACGACGAGCCGGCGGTGGTCCGCACGCTGCGCGGCATCCACGACGAGCTGGCGACGCGCCCGGCGGTGGAGCTGTTCCAGGAAGCCCAGCACTACCACGCGGAAGGCCTCAGCCTGTACGCGCTCGGCCAGATCGACCTGGTGCACCGCGCGCGCATCGACGACCTCTTCTACGCCATCGCACATGCGGTGCGCGACCGCCTGAGCTACGACGAGAAGAGCCACCGGCCGCTGCTCGACGAGCTCAACGAGCGCCTGGTCGACAAGTACTTCGTCAACTTCAGCGTGTTCGAATCGATGCCCGACGTCTGGGCGATCGACCAGGTGTTCCCGATCGTGCCCATCGAGCGCCTCGACGAGGCGCCCGACCGCCGCGGCACCATCGCCGACCTCACCTGCGACTCCGACGGCAAGATCGACGTCTACGTGGAGAACGAGGACCTCGACAGCTCGCTGCCGCTGCATGCGTTGCGGCCCGGCGAACGCTACCGGCTGGGCTTCTTCATGGTGGGTGCGTACCAGGAGATCCTGGGCGACATCCACAACCTGTTCGGCGACACCGACGCCATCGAGGTCAAGGTCGACGGGGACGGCTACGCCATCACCCAGCAACGTCGCGGCGACACCACCGACGTGATGCTGGATTACGTGGGCTATGCACTGTCCGACCTGCGCGGCCGCTACGCCACGCTGGTCGACCACGCGGCGTTGCCGGCGGACGAATCGAAGCGCATGAGGGATGCACTGGAGGCCGGGCTCACCGGCTACACCTACCTGGACGATTCGCCGCTGGCCTGACGCGCCGGCCGGGCGGTCATCCGCCCGGGCGAACGTGGCTGGTCGACATGCCATGGCCGGGCGCGACGGGCCCGGGGCC
>DATINB010000249.1:0-1652 GCA_035474775.1 Luteimonas sp. | reverse complement strand
CGGTCGGGTGGCCATGGCGGTCCTCGGTGGGGTCAGGTGGAGCGTCGGGTGAGGTCGAGCTGGCGCGCGTACACGCGCCGCAAGTGGTCCAGCAGGAAGCGTGATTCCGGATCCTCGGCGAGCGCGGCGCGGATGGTGCGCGCACTGCGGTCCAGCTCCGCCACCGCCTCCGGGCTCAGCGGCGCGCCGTGGCTGGCCTGGACTTCGCGCAGCGCGGCGGCGTACTCGAGCGTCATCGCATCGGCCTGGCGCTGCAGCATGGCCGGCGACGGCGGCGACGGCGGTGCCGGCGCGCCGGTGGCGAGGCGCGGCTGTCCGGTGTCGGTCGCCGTGTGCTGACGCGCAAGGCCCGCGGCTACCAGCAGCGACGCGGCGAGTGCAAGCCAGCCGGCCCTCCGTCGCGGCGGCGTGGCGTGCCGCCGTGGCCCGGGTACCGACCGCGGAATCGTGGTCGCGAGTCGCGCTTCGATGCCGGGCCACAGGTCACGGTCCGCTGCCGCCGGCTGCGCGAGTGCGCGCAGTTGCGCCGCCACCTCATCGATAGGACGCGCCGAGGACAGGGCAGCCGGGTCGTTGCGTGGGTCGTATCCGTTCACGTCATGTCTCCGAGGCGCACGCGCAGCAGGCGGCGTGCACGGTGCAACTGGGCTTTCGAGCTGCCGACCGCCATTCCGAGTTCGGACGCGATCTCCTCGTGCGTCCAGCCTTCCACATCGAAGAGCACCAGGACCGCGCGTGCGCGCGGCGGCAGGCTGGCGACGGCGCGCTCGAGGTCATGCGCCAATGCCGTGGCATGGCCGGCCGAATCCGGCATGCCGAGGCGGTCCAGCCCGTCGTCTCCGTCCTCCATGTCCGGGCGCGCGCGTCGGGCCCGCAGGTCCATCAGCGCGGTGTTCGCCGCCAGCCGGTGCAGCCAGGTGCCGAACGCACTCTCGAACCGGTAGGAGGGCAGTGCACGCCAGGCGCGTACGAACGCGTCCTGGGTCAGGTCATCGGCGCGGGCGGCGTTGTAGCCCACCAGCCGCAGGATCACCCCGCGGACGCGCGCGCCGTGCAGGCGATACAACGACTCGAACGCGCGCGCGTCGCCCAGGCTGGCCGCGCGCACCAGCGCATCGTCGCTGTCGCGGCCGTGGGCGGGCGCGGGCGACAGGGTGTGCGCAGCGGTCATGGTGGCCATCAGCATGGGGGTGGGATGCGGGAACCGGCGCCAGGGTTTAACGCGGATTCCGGCCCGGTTGCCGGCCACGGGGCCGGAACGCCCGGCTCCCGCCGCGGCGGGCGTTCTGCAACCCGGCGCATCCGCCGGCGCGTCGCCCGGACCCGATGCGTCGCGAAGTGCGGCGGTAGCACCCGATCGGCGCGCTACCGACCGGGGCCCAGGACGCGATCAGAACCAGTCGAGCAGGGAGACGCCGAGGCCGAGGTAGGTGGCGCGATGGTTGTAGTCGATCAGGCTCTCGCCATAGCCGTCGAACACCTGCACGTGCCCGCGCAGCTGGTTGGTGATCGGAAACCCCCAGTCGAAGCCCACGGCGCCGTGGGAGCGGTCGCCGCCGCGCAGCGAGTGGCGCGCGGTCAGGGAGTAGACATGGCCCTGGCGTGTGTGGACCAGGGTCATGTCGCCACGGCCCATGTAGTCCTCCAGGTCC
>DATINB010000248.1:0-1658 GCA_035474775.1 Luteimonas sp. | reverse complement strand
AAGCCCTCCAGCTGGCCTTCGTAGTTCTTGGCCACGTTGTTCCAGCTGGCCATCGTCGCGGCGTACTTGACCTGGATGTCCGGGTCCTTCTGCCCGGCCTGCTCGACCAGCCGGATCAGGTTGCGGTAGTGGCGCGCGCCGACCGGGTACGCCCAGTTCGCGGTGGCATCGAACTCCGAGGCCAGTGCGTAGCGGTTGGTGCGCCCGGGATAGCCGGCGACCATCACGAAATCGCCCGCGCCCAGCGGCTTGCTTGCGAACTTCAGCCAGTGCTTCGGCTGGTACGGCACGTTCTCCGCGGCGTAGGCCGCGGGCTTGCCATCCTTGCCGACGTACGCCCGGTAGAACGAGAAGTCGCCGGTGTGCCGCGGCCACATCCAGTTGTCGATCTCGCCGCCGTAGTTGCCGACGCTCCCCGGCGGCGCATAGACCAGCCGCACGTCGCGGATCTCCAGGTTCTTGAACAGGCGGTAGGTGTTGCCGCCGGAGAAGCTGTACAGGCGGCAGCGGTAACCGGCATCGGCCTCGCAGGCGGCGACCAGCGACTTCTCGATGGTGTCCAGCGCCTTGGCGCGGCCCAGCCCGTCGGCCGCCGCGCCGATCGCGGCCTGCACCCGCGCGGTGACATCCTCGATGGAGTCCAGTGCGTACACCCGCGCGTTCGGTCCGGCGGTGATCTCGTCACTGGCGGTCGCGGCATTGAACCCGTCGCGCATGAGGTTGCGCTCCGGGGTGGAATTGAGCTGGATGGCGCCGTACGCACAGTGGTGGTTGGTGACCACCAGGCCCTGCGGCGAGACGAAGCTCGCGGTGCAGCCGCCGAGCGAGACCACGGCGCCCAGCGGGTCGCCGGTCAGGTCGGCCAGCTGCCTGGGGTCGAGCTTCAGCCCCGCCTTGCGCAGCGGACCCGCGATCTCCGGCAGTTGCTGCGGGACCCACATGCCCTCCGCGCCCCTGGCGGGTGACGGGACGGTGGCGGAGGCGGCGGTGGCGATCGCGACGGTCAGCAGCGTCTTGCGCATCGAGGGTACCCGGGGCAGCGGAAGGACCCGGGAGTGTAGCCGCGGCGTCGGGGCGCCGGCCATGTCGGCGCTGCCGTCAGCCGGGCGGCAGCGCCATCTCCCGCAGCAGGCGCGGCGCCGGTTGCACCCGGCCCAGCAGCCAGCGGATGTAGCGCATGTCGACATGGATGGCGCGCTTGTAGCGTGGATCGAACATCCAGCTCGCGCTGACCGCTTCCCAGTTGCTGTCGAAGTTCAGGCCGGCCAGGTGGCCACGGGCATCGAGCACCGGCGACCCCGAATTGCCGCCGGTGGTGTCGAGGTCGGTAAGGAAATCGACGGTCTGCGTGCCCAGGCGTGCGTCCGCCGTGCTGCCGAAATCACGCGTCCGGATCGCCTCCAGCAGCCCGTCGGGGGCGTCGAACGGCGCGACGCCGGTGTGCTTCTCCACGATGCCCTGTACGGTGGTGACCGGGGCGTACTGCACCGCGTCGCGCGGTGCCAGGGGGGCCACCCGGCCGTAGCTGACCCGCAACGTCGCGTTGGCGTCGGGGTACATGGCGCGCCCTTGCGACGCCCGGAACCCTGCCAGCGCGCGCATGTAGGCCGGACGCAGGCGCAGCAGGTCGCCCTCGCGCGCCTTGCCCGCGGCTTCGT
>DATINB010000247.1:0-3655 GCA_035474775.1 Luteimonas sp. | reverse complement strand
CATTCCATTTCGGTGAACACGTACTCGTGCTGGCCGTCGCGCGTCACCAGCTTGCGCAGGCCATCCGCGTCGGCGCGCGTGAACTGGAATCCGATCGACTCCGGATCGATGGTCATGAACGCCATGCTGCCATCGGGCTGCGGCATGGTGGCCACCTCGGTCCTGAAGGTGCCGAAGTCGAACCAGGCCTTGCCATCCGCGCGGGTCACGACGAGTTCGCCCAATGCGTCGTTGTGGTAGCGCGGCGCCAGTGCGGCGAGCGTGGCGGCATCGGCCGGAACCTGGAACAGCTTGACGAACGCAGCGAACGCCTCGCGGTTGGCCTTGGCATTCGCCTTCGCGGTCGCCTCCGCCTGCGGCTCGCCGTCGAACATGAGCTCCATCAGCCGCCGCTTGAGCGGGCCGCGCAGCTGCACGCCCTCGTCCGCATTGGTGAGGATCACCGCGCCGACCTTCTGTTCCGGCCACCACATCATGTTGGAATGGAACCCGCCCATGTCCCCGCCGTGATCCACGACCTGCACGCCGTCGCTACTGTCGACCATCAGCGCCATGGCGTAATCCTTGTCCACGCCGAGCGAGATCTGCGGCTCGCGACGTTCCATCAGCGCGGTTTCGCCGATGTAACGGCTGCCGTCCGGAAGCAGGCCGTGGTCGATCTCCATCTGCACGTACTTGAGGAGGTCGTTGACCGAACTCCAGGCGGCACCGGCCGGGCGCGAGGCCCGGATGGTGTCGTTGAGCCCCATGCCCATGGGCTGCACCTCGCGGCGGATGTCGAAGCCGTGCGGGCTGGCGTAGTCGCCGGTCTGCGCCCTGGCGTAGTCGAACGTGGTGTTGCGCATGCCCAGCGGGTCGAACACCAGTGCCTGCATCGCGCGGTCGTAGCCCTCGCCGAGCTCGCTGCCCGGGTAGGCCACCTGGCCGCCGATGTAACCGGCCGCGGCCGCCATCGGGTTGGAGTACTGGAACAGTTCGCCGAAGGCGCTGGTCGGCTGCATGGTGGCGAGCGTGGCCATCACCGTCGCCGGCGTCTGCTTCTCGCCTTCGAACAGCCACTCGAAGTCCTGGCGCGGCACGCCCGTGCAGGCGCAGACCAGGTGCTTGACCAGCACCCGGTCGCTGGTGGCGGTGTCGCCGAGCCTGAAGGCGGGATAGACGTCCTTCGCGGGCGCATCCCAGTCCAGCGTGCCGGCGTCCACCAGCTTGGCCAGCATCAGCGTGGTCAGCGCCTTGGTGTTGGATGCGATCATGAAGCGGGTGTCGCCGGTGACCGGCGCCGGCTTGCCCAGCGCGCGCACGCCGAAGCCCTGCGCCATCACCACCTCGCCGTCCTGCACGATGCCGACGGCCACGCCGGGCACGTCGAAGTCCTTGCGCATCGATTCGACGAACTGCGCCACCTGCCGCACGCGCGCCGCATCGAGTGTGTGCGCGGTCCGCCCGGCGAAGCTCTCGCGGGTATGGCCGGCCGGCTGCAGACGCTGGAAGATCTTGCCCACCTGCGAAGCACGCTTCTCGGCGATGGCCTGGTCGGCATCGGCCAGCACCAGCGTCCACTCCGTCCCACGCCGGTACGCGCTGGCGTTGACCACGCGCTTGGCGTTGGCGGCCACGTCGTACTCGTAGAAGCGGCGCTGCTCCCAGCCGTCGCGCGGGGCGGCATCGGTGGCGACGACGAACTTGGGGGCCATGCCGAGCGCCGACCAGGCCGCGGCGATGGCGACGTCCGGATCGTCGCCCAACGCGTCGACGATCACCAGTTTCGAACCGTCCGCCTCCGGCGGGCTCAGGGTGACCGTGTTGCCCTGCACGGTCTTCGCCCAGCCATCGGGCAGCACGAAGGTGGTGCCGCGTGGCGTGGCAGTCCGTGCTTCCACGGTAGCGGCGTCCTTGGCCTGCGCGGCGGCCGGCACGGCCTCGGCGTCGGACGATGTCGCGGCCGGAGCGGCCACCGGTGTCGCCGCGCTCGGTGACGTGGCGGGCTCCGCCGCCCGTGCCACACCGCCCGCAAAGGACACTGCCAGTGCAACGGCCAGGGCCGTCCTGTTCGAAGTGCTGCGCATTCCCTACTCCCCGTGGATGGCGCGGGAAGCTTGCGCCCGGGCGCGGTCCCGGACAATCCACTTCCCGACTCGGCAGTAGAACGCAGATCCCCGCGCCTGTCGGCCGCGCTCCAGGCAGGCGACGGCGTACGCAACCGGCGGCCAGGCGCCGCACGTATCGGGACGCGGAGCCACCCGCCACCCGCGCGCGACCTCGCGCACCTCAGCGCGCCGGATCACGCCGCCCCCCATGCACCCACCGGTACAACGCCGGCAACACCAGCAGCGTCAGCAGCGTGGACGACACGATGCCGCCGATCACCACCGTGGCCAGCGGCCGCTGCACTTCCGAGCCGGCGCCGACGTTGAGCGCCATCGGCACGAAGCCGAGCGACGCCACCAGCGCGGTGGTGAGCACCGCGCGCAGGCGCGCCAGCGCGCCGTCGACGATCGCACTGTCGAGCGCCACGCCTTGGGCGCGCAGGCTGCGGATGAAGCTGATCATGACCAGCCCGTTGAGCACGGCGATGCCGGACAGCGCGATGAAGCCGACGCCGGCGGAGATCGACAACGGGATGCCGCGCAACCACAGCGCCAGCACCCCACCGGTCAGTGCCAGCGGCACGCCGCTGAAGACGACGCCGGCATCGCGCGCGGAACCGAAGGCCATGAACAGCAGGCCGAAGATCAGCAGCAGCGTGGACGGCACCACCAGTGCCAGGCGCCGACTCGCCGAGACCAGCTGCTCGAAGCTGCCGCCGTAGTCGATCCAGTAACCCGCCGGCAGGTCCACCCCGCGCGCCACCGCCGCCTGCACGTCGGTGACGAATCCGCCGAGGTCGCGGTCGCGCACGTTGGCGCTGACCACCACGCGGCGCTTGCCGTTCTCGCGGTTGACCTGGTTCGGTCCGAGCACGGATTCGATGCGCGCGACCTCGCGCAGTGGCACCGTGGCCGGCGCCCCCGAGCGCCAGGTGGCCGCCGCGCTGGATTCGTCGGGGCTTGCGTCCGCGCCAAGCGCGATCGGCAGCTCCGCCAGCGCGCGCGGGTCCTCGCGCAGGGCGTCGGGCAAGCGCACCACGATGTCGAAGCGGCGGTCGCCTTCGAACAGTTGGCCTGCCGTCGCGCCCCCCACCGCGATGGCCACCGTGTCCTGCAGGTCGCCGATGCCGAGGCCATGGTTGGCGAGCGCGATGCGGTCCGGCTGCACGGTCAGCATGGGCAGGCCGGTCAGCGGCTCGGACTGCACGTCGGCGGCCCCGGGTACGCCGGCGACCGCGCGCTCCACCTGTGCGGCCAGCCGCGACAGGGTGTCGAGGTCGTCGCCGTAGACCTTGACCGCGAGGTCCGCACGCACGCCCGAGATCAGCTCGTTGGTGCGCATCTGGATCGGCTGGGTGACCTCGTAGTTGCTGCCCGGCACGCGGTCGATCACGGCGTCGATCTCCGCCAGCAGTCGCGCCTTGGGCTTGCCCGGATCCGGCCAGTCGCGGCGGTCCTCGAGCATCACGAAGGTGTCGGCGATCGACGGCGGCATCGGGTCGTTGGCGACCTCGGCGGTGCCGATGCGTGCGAACACGCGGCGCACCTCCGGGATGCCCGACAGCGCG
>DATINB010000246.1:0-8194 GCA_035474775.1 Luteimonas sp. | reverse complement strand
GTGTCGCGCAGCAGCGCCAGCGGGTGCGCACCCAGGGTGAGGCCGGTGGCGCGGTAGTCGGACCAGGTGTCCTCGCCGGCGGAAGGCGACGGCAACTCGATGGGGTCTTCCTCGGGGCTTCCGGGCAGCAGCGGGCGCTGGCGTTCGATGCCGGCCACCTGCCAGCGCGCGTCGTGGCGATGGCCCGCAATCGACGCCAGCGCGCCGGCCTCGGCCAGCACCCGACGCGCCTTGTCGTCGAGGCTGGCGCGCAGGCAGAGGTCACCGATGTCGCGGAACGCGCGATGCGCGCGCGCGGCGACGATGGCCTCGGCATGGGCTTCGGACAACCCGAGCACCTGGCGCAAGCCGAGCCGGATCGCCGGCTGCTCGCCGGCATCGACGCCATGCCGCGGACGGCCGCCGACCAGGCTGCAGTCCCAGTCGCTGTGCAGCACGTCGACCGGCAGGAATGCGATCGGCACCCGCGCGCCGTGGCCGCGGCTGGCGTCCTGCACGATCTGGCTGGCCGAATAGAAGCCCATCGGCTGCGCGTTGAGCAGGCCGCAGGCGAACGCCGCCGGCTCGTGCCGTTTCAGCCAGCCGCTGATCAGCACCAGCTTGGCGAACGAGGCGGCGTGGCTCTGCGGGAACCCGTAGGAGCCGAAGCCCTTGATCTGCTCGAAGATCTGCTCGATGAAGTCCGGGTCGTAGCCCTTCTCGGTCATCTTCTCGCGGATGCGCACGCGGTGCGGCTCCATGTCGCCGCCGGAGCGCCAGGCGGCCATCGAGCGTCGCAGCTTGTCGGCATCGCCCGGTGAATAGTCGGCCGCGTGCATCACCAGTTCCATCACCTGCTCCTGGAACAGCGGCACGCCCAGGGTGGGCCCGAGGATCGCCTCCATTTCGGGCGACGGATAGCTCACCGCTTCCTTGCCCATCCGCCGCTGCAGGTAGGGGTGCACCATGCCGCCCTGGATCGGGCCCGGGCGCACGATCGCCACCTCCACCACCAGGTCGTAGAAACACGCAGGCTTCAAGCGCGGCAGCATGGTCATCTGCGCGCGGGATTCGATCTGGAACACGCCGACGGTGTCGGCGGCCTGGATCATGGCGAAGGTGTCGGGGTCGTCGTTGGGTAGCGTGGCGATGTCGATGTCATGGCCGCGGTGGCGCGCGACCAGCTCCACCGCGCGGCGGATGCAGCTCAGCATGCCCAGCGCCAGGCAGTCGACCTTGAGCAGCTTCATGGTCTCCAGGTCGTCCTTGTCCCACTGGATGATGGTGCGGTCGTCCATGGCCGCGTTCTCCACCGGCACCACCGTCGACAATGGCGCGTCGGAGATCACGAAGCCGCCGACGTGCTGCGACAGGTGACGCGGGTGGCCGTTGAGCGCCTCGGTCACCGCCATCACCCGCGCGATCAGCGGGTTGTCGATGTCGAAGCCGGACTCGCGCAGGCGCTGCTCCATCGGGGTATCGCCGTTGCCCCAGCCGTAGCAGGTGGACAGCAGCGCCACCTGGTCCGGCGGCAGGCCGAACACCTTGGCCACGTCGCGCACCGCGCTCTTGCCGCGGTAGCGGATCACGGTGGCGGCCAGCGCGGCGCGGTCGCGGCCGTACTTGGCGTACACGTACTGCAGCACTTCCTCGCGGCGCTGGTGCTCGAAATCGACGTCGATGTCGGGCGGCTCGTCGCGCTCCTCGGAGATGAAGCGCGCCATCAGCAGCCGGCTCTCGGCCGGGTTCACCGCGGTGATGCCGAGCGCGTAGCAGACCGCGGAATTGGCGGCGGAACCACGGCCCTGGCAGAGGATGTCGCGGCTGCGCGCGAAGCGCACGATGTCCTCGACGGTGAGGAAGAACGCCTCGTAGTTCTTGTATGCGATCAGCCGCAGCTCTTCTTCGACCTGCTTCGCCACCGCCGGTGGCGCGCCCTGTGGCCAGCGCCATCGCATGCCGGCCATCGTCAGCGCGCGCAGGTGACTGGCCAGGGTCTCACCCGCCGGCACCAGCTCGGCCGGGTAGCGGTATTCGATCTGCTCCATGGTGAACGTGCAGCGCCGCGCGAGGTCGACCGCGGCCTGCAGCAGCGCGTGCCCGCCGTCGGCGGTGGCGTGGATGTTGCCGAGCGCACGCCGCGTGCGCAGGTGGCGTTCGCCGTTGCGGAACAGGTGCGCGCCACACTCGGCCAGCGGCAGGCCGTGGCGGATCGCGGTCATGGTGTCCTGCAGCACGCGCTGGCGGCGCTCGGCCATGTGCACGTCGCCGGCGGCCAATGCTGGCATGCCCAGTTGCGACGAGAGCGCCAGCAGTGCATCGAGACGCGCGGCATCGTCGACTTCGCGATGCAGCTCGATGGCAAGGAACGCGCGGTCACCGAATACGTCGCGCAGCCAGGCGCCCTCCCCTGCAGCGGGTTCGCGCGCGGGCAGCCACAACGCGAACACACCGATGCCGGCGCCGCCGACGGCCGGGTGGCCGGTTTCCCCGTGGACATCGATGTCGCGCGCGGCCATGCCGAACAGAGCCTCGACATCGGAACGCGCCAGCCGGTAGGTGCCCTTGCGGGCCTCGCCACGGCGGGCGCGCGTGATCAGTTCGCACAGCTGCGCGTAGCCGGCCGCGGTCTCCACCAGCAACACCAGGCGCAGGCCGTCGTCGAGGCGGAACTCGCTGCCGACGATGAGCTTGAGTCCGGTCTCGCGGGAGGCTTCGAACGCGCGCACGATTCCGGCCAGCGAACATTCGTCGGTGATCGCCAGCGCCTCGTAGCCACAGCGCAGCGCGCGCACGAACAGTTCCTCCGCACTGGAGGCGCCGCGCAGGAACGAGAAGTCCGACAGGCAGTGCAACTCGGCGTACGCCGGCAGTGTGTCTTCGGCGGGGGCGAGGCGCGTGCCGGCATCGAACAGGCCGCGCTGGCGTGGCGCGGCCGGATCGTCGTTGGCGGCACCGCGCAGGCGTTCGGCCAGCACCAGCGCGCGCGGCGGCTGCCCGCCGGGCGTGTCGCGACCGATCGCGTCCCAGGGATCGTCCCAGCTCATCGCGATGCGCGGCGCGGCGCCTCCTTGCCAGCTGCCTGTGACCACGACCACGGCGATGCCCATGGCGATGGCTGCAGCGCGGGCGCATCACGCGGCCGCATCGCTGCCAGCGCATTGCGATGCCTCTTCGCCGCCCGCGTGCCACACGCAACCCTGCCGGTCATTGCGTGCGCACCAGCCCGCAGTACAGGCCCTCGATCGCGAAATCGCTGCCCGGCGGCACCTCGATCGGCGCGTAGTCGGGGTTGCGCGGCAACAGCCGCACGTGCGTGCGCGTGCGCTCCAGGCGCTTGATGGTGATCTCGCCATCGATCCGCGCCACCACCACCTGGCCGCTGCGCGCGTCGCGGGCGCGCTGCACCGCCACCAGATCGCCATCGAAGATGCCGTCGTCGCGCATGGAATCGCCATGCACGCGCAGCAGGTAGTCCGGTTTGCTGGCGAACAGCGTGCGGTCCAGCAGCAGCGTGCGCTCCACGCCCGCATCGGCACCGATCGGCACGCCAGCAGCCACCCGGCCCAGCACCGGCAGCTCGAGCCGGTCCTCGCGGAGCTTGAGGCGCGTGCCCGGCACGGTGCGTCCACGCCCCGACCGGCCGGCGGCACCGGCCGTCATGCCCGACACCACCCGGATCCCGCGCGCCTCGTTGGGCCGCACTTCCAGGTAGCCCGCCTCCTGCAGCCGGCGCACGTGCTTGTGCGCCGCGCAGGCCTGCCGGAAACCGAAGGCATCGGCGATCTGCTGCAGCGTGGGCGGTGCGCCCTCGGCCCCGGCATGCGTCTGGATGAAGCCGAGGATGTCGCGCTGGCGGGTGGTGAGGTCGTCGGTCATGGTAAAAATCTATTTACTTTCCTGGCGGAACGCAAGCGTCCCGGGTGGGTGGGCGATGGCAGGGAACGCCCGCACTCAATCGCGCAGCGGTCGGCGTAGTCCGGGTCGACGGCGCGAGGCTGCGGAAACGGTGCTTGAGATGGCGACCCTGGGCCTCACATCGGAAGATGGGCAACCAATGGGCCTGGGCATGCCCCTCCCGGCCGATCTCCAGCCAGCGCCGTGGTCCGATACCCGGGCGGCCTGGCGGCGTTTGGACGTACCGGCCACGACGCGTAACCGAAGGACGCCCATGGTCGACACCCTGCTTCTCACGACACGGTCCTCGGTGCCATCCGGGGTCGCCTATCTCCGGTCGCGCTTTCCCGCGGACGGATGGCGCGCGCATCCCAACTACGGCCAGCTCACCGCGTTCTGGCTGCACGTCCACGCCAATCTGCGGATGGGCAGCGCGCAGTTGCAGGAAGCGCTCGACGCGTTCCGCATGGACCCTTGCGATCCGCGGGCCTTCGGCCGCCGGTTCGCGCCCGGACTGGCCGGGTTCCACCAGCATCTGGACGCACACCATCGCATCGAGGACCAGGCGTACTTCCCGAAGTTCCGGGCGATCGATCCGCGCATGGCCATCGCCTTCGACATGCTGGAAAGCGACCACGCGATCATCCACGCCGCCATCGAGCGTTCGCTGCGAAGCGCCCGGCAGTTGTTGGCCAGCCTCGACGCCGGAGGGGACCCGGTCCGTTTCGCGGCCGACCGCCATGCCCACGACTCCGGACGACTCTCGGCCCTGCTGGTCCGCCACCTGGCCGACGAGGAGGACATCGTGGTCCCGGCGATGCTGGAATTCGGCGAACGCTCGGTTGCCTGAGCACGGGGTTGCGCCTTCTGCCGGGGACCGGGACCGGTGATCGCGCCACGGCTGCGCGGCTGTGTCGTGCCTGGCCGGGTCATGCGCGCGGCTGGCCGAGCCCCGGTTCCGGCTGGAGGATCTGGGGCGCCTGCCGGTGCCGCGCCTCATCCAGCAGACGAAGGTGCGACAGCGACTGTTCCACCGGCTTGGCCAGCGCATCTTCGGTCCGCATCGCGCCGCGACGCTGAGCCGGATCGTCCAGCCCGCCCTGCACGACGAAGAGTCTCTCGCCCTGGCGCACCCCACCGGCATCGCCGCTGAGCGCGACGTGGTCGATGCGCGACAGCCCGCTCTCCCTTGCAAGGCAGGCGGCACTCGCGGCCAGGCGGGCGCTGCTGGCGTCATAGCCGCGCGCCAGCCCCTGTTCGAGGCGACGCACGGCGTCCTCGGCCTGGCGCAGGATCGGATCGTCGACAGACCAGGAGGCACCCTGCGGGCCCAGGTAACCGGGGAGCGTGTCGAACCGCGTGTCGTCCAGGTCCGCGGGAAACACGCGCGGCGCGACGCTTCGCAACGTCGCCGGGTCGAGATCCCCCGTCTGCGGGAGTCCGTGCGCCCGTTGATAGTTGATGACGGCTGGCTGCATCGATAGCCGATAGACACCATCGTCCAGCAGCGGCTCTCCGTCCGCGCCATGGAATCCCCCGGCATTGAGCGCGCGCTGGACCTGTCGAACGACACCGGAGGATTCACCGATGCGGAGGGTGCCGTCATCGATGACAGGCCGGCGCTCGATGCCGCGCGTTCTCCTCCCCACATCGAGCGAGAGCCGGCCAGTGGCGAGATCCCGGAAATAGTTCTCGAGCTGCTGGTAGTAACGGGTGTCCACTTCCATATGGACGTGCTTGCCCGCCCCGGGAAGTCCCCTGTTGCCCTGGGCCCCCAGAGCCTGGCCGTACTGGACTTGGTCGCCGACTGAAAGATGGATCGGATCCAGATGCAGGATGCGCGCGATGAGCTCGCCTCCCTGGCGATCATGGATGTCCACTGCACCGAACCTGTCCCTGTCGACGCGAGCGATGTAGCCCGAGACGGGGGATGGAACATCCACAGCCCTTGCATTCACCCCGCCAGGCGGGATGCGGCTGTCTTCGAGCATGAAGTCCTTGGTCAGCAAGATCTGGTCTTCCTGCAAGGCGCTTGCCGGTCCACCATCGGTCCTGCGCGTTTCCAGCTCCTGGATTTCACCACCGACCACGCCGTACGACCGCGTTCGCGGATTCTCCACGTCGAGCGGTACGCCATCGACCACTCGCGCCCGCGCATTCGCTCCAGGATGGTGGGTCACCAGGCCTTCCAAATCAGCCACGGGCCGATTTCCCGACGCGGGACCATGAAGCTGCTGAAGCCGGTACGGCCTGGGGCCCTCGACCGGTTGCGCAGGGTATTTCTGCATCAAGATGATTCTCCCCGCAGGCACGCGTTCCCTTACGCCTATCTGCAGCGACGGAATTGCCTGGTCGTTTCACCGTCGGAAATCGTGAGATGGTCGTCTTTCAGGATGTAGAGGTCATCGATCTCGATTCCCGGCGCCTCGTCGGAGATGGCCGTGACCGTCCAGGCGCGGGGCCTGGAGGAAACAGCGCCGACATGAAGCGGCGTTTCCACATGCTCGTAGCCGAGCACGCGTCCTGACTCGATCCGAAGCGGCGTATCGGAATCCGGATTCAGCGGAAGACGGCAGTTGTGCGGGCCGAGATCCCAAGTGCCATGCAGCTCTGAGGGGTAGGAGATACCTGTCGTAGCTCCATCAGCCGATGTCGTGGCGGCAATTGGCAACAGGGTGGCGGCCATGAAGACGATGTCGAGGATGCGCATCTCTGCTCCCTGAGATTGAAACGCATTGGCGATGCGAACCCCGCAGCGAAAGCACATCGTCCGCAGCTGTCGCCAGCAAACGATACATACAACGGCTGCCACAAGTCACTGGCCCAGCTTCGCCTGATCATCGAACATAAAAGACACGCACCGGACTCGGATTTCGCCGCTGCAAGCGTCAGGTTGATGTCCGCTCGAACGCCATGGTCCAGTTCACCTCCCAAGTTTCGCCACCGTCGGCGGAGAACGCCTGCTCCCCAGTGCGCGGATCGCCCTGGGATGGCGGACCAGACGAAGCGGACCTTGATCGGGCGACCCCGGTACACGTCATCGGCCAGGAAGATGCCCACACCGTCAGAGAAGCCGCCCTGCACCGGCGGATCCATGTGGCCCGACCGCCCGTCGAACCACCAGATCGACCAGCGCCCGATCGCCGGGTCGCAGCGCCTGAATGCGGCTGCGCGATAGGCGCCGGCGGGATCGTCCAGAAACTGGTCCTCCGCGTTGGCGGCCCCGTCCATGAGTTCCCATGCGCGGCAGGTGCCGTCGAACTCGACCCAGTCGGTGGCGCCGACCAGCCGGTCCACCAGCTTGCGGTGACGGACCTGCCAGTAACCATTCTGGAATGCGAACTCGCCCATGTGTCATCTCCTCATGTTGGTTCATCCAATCGACCGCCCCCCGCCCCGAGACGCACCAGCACATCGGTGCGCAGCAACTCGGGCGCGACCTCCTCGGGATCGTCCAGGAAATGGTGGAACAGCGGAAAGTCCGCCGGCTCGCGCCCGGACGCCAGCACCTGCACCAGCAGGCGCTGGTTGGCGTCTTCCAGCCCTGCGTAGTCGCCGGTATGGCGCAAGGTCGCGTACTCGCCTGCCTCCAGCGCCAGCATTTCGAATGGCGCGGGCGGCCTGGACGCGTCGTCCAGCGCAAGGCATGCGAGGTAGCGCAGGCGGGACTCGGGCACGCTCTCCGGATCGTCCAGCGGCAGGCCGTAGATTCCCTGCAGCCCACCCAGCCTGCCGGCGGCGTCGGCCCAGTCCCACAGTTGCTGGAACAGGGCATTGAGCGCCCGATAGGCACCGCCCTCCTTGCGCAAGGCCACCAGCTGTCCCGCCGCGCGCAGTTCGATGCGGACGGTGGCATCGGGCTTCGGATCCACCGCGGTGCGCTGCGCGCCGCCCGAGAGGAATCCGCTGGGCGACATGCCGGTCACCCGGCGGAACGCGCGCGCGAAACTCTGTGGCGTCGCGAACCCGCCGTCCATCGCGACCTCCGTGATCGAGACGTCGCCGTCGGCCAGCCGCGCCTGTGCCTGCGCCACGCGAAGGCGCGCCACGCTTTGGCCGAGTGTCTCCCCGGTCATGGCGCGCCAGGTGCGATGGAAATGGAACGGCGACACGTTGGCGGCCGCCGCGAGTTCATCCAGCGACGGTGGATCGTCCAGGCGGGTTGCAAGCAGCGCGAGCGCACGTTCCATGCGTGCGATCCATCCGGTCATGGCGGGAGTCCTGTCGGGTTCGGATGGACGACGATAGGCCTCCGGCGGCCGCGGCACGGTCCCCGGCTTGCGCGATTCCGTACCGGGGCCTCACGCGAACCACCCAT
>DATINB010000245.1:0-4568 GCA_035474775.1 Luteimonas sp. | reverse complement strand
AAGCGGACATGGTGAAGAAGTTCCGCGTCGCGCTCGCGCTGCAGCCGGTCGCGACCGCACTGTTCGCCGATTCACCCTTCACAGAGGGCAAGCCGAACGGCTACCAGAGCTACCGCTCGCACATCTGGACCGACACCGACCGCGACCGCACCGGCATGCTCGACTTCGTGTTCGAGGACGGCTTCGGCTACGAACGCTACGTCGACTACCTGCTCGACGTGCCGATGTACTTCAGCTACCGCGAGGGCCGCTACGTCGACGCCGCCGGGCAGAGCTTCAGCGACTTCATGCACGGCCGGTTGCCGGCACTGCCGGGCGCGCTGCCCACGATGACCGACTGGGTCGACCACATGACCACCGCGTTCCCGGAAGTGCGCATGAAGCGCTTCCTGGAGATGCGCGGCGCCGACGGCGGCCCCTGGAACCGCCTGTGCGCGCTGCCGGCGTTCTGGGTGGGCCTGCTGTACGACGACACCGCGCTGGACGCCGCCTGGGACCTGGTGCGCGACTTCACGATGGAACAGCGCAACGCGCTGCGCGACGGCGTGCCGAAGCACGCGTTCAAGCTGGCGGCGCCGCTGGGTCGCGGCAGCGCCACCGTGCGCGAACTGTCCCTGGAAGCACTGAAGATTTCCGCGGCCGGCCTGCAGCGGCGCGCGCGCGACAACGGCCACGGCCAGGACGAACGCCATTTCCTGACCCCGCTGATCGAATTCGCCGAGGCCAACCAGACCGCCGCCGAGCGCAAGCTGGCGCTGTTCCATGGCGAGTGGAACGGCAACGTCGACCGGGTGTTCCAGGAATTCGCGTATTGAGCCGTCGACGCGTCGCGGACCCGGCACGCAGGATCCGCCGGTGAGTGCCCGCCCCGGCGCCGACGGCGGCACGCCACGGCGCGACACCCTGGAATTCGCCCCCAACGACGACCTGCTGCGCGATGACGTGCGCATGCTCGGCGCCATGGTCGGCGCCATCCTGGCCGAGCAGGTCTCGCCGCAGCTGCTGGCGCGCGTCGAGCAGGTCCGCCGCGCGGCGATCGCCCGGCGCGAGCACGCGGTGCCGGTGGACGTGCTGGCCGACGTGCTGGCCGATGTCCCGGTCGGCGAGGCGGAACTGCTGGTGCGCGCCTTCGCGGCCTATTTCGGCGCCGTCAACCTGGCCGAGCGGGTGCACCGCATCCGCCGCCGTCGCGACTACCAGCGCAGCAGCGACGTGCCGCAACCCGGCGGACTGGAGGCCGTGCTGCAGGGCCTGCGCGACGCCGGCGTCGGCATCGCGGAGTTGCGCGGCCTGCTGCCGCGCATGCGCATCGAGCCGGTGTTCACCGCGCACCCCACCGAAGCCGTGCGGCGCGTGCTGCTGGTCAAGGAGCACACCATCGTCGAACGGCTGATCGCCGACATCGACCGCACCCGCACGCCCACCGAACGCCGCGCCGACCGCGCGCGCATCCGCCAGTCGCTGACCACCGCCTGGCAGACCATCGAGGCCCCGGCGGACAAGCCCACGGTGACCGACGAGGTCGAGCACATCGGCTTCTACCTGAGCAACGTGCTCTACCGGGTGCTGCCGGCGTTCTACGAGGCCTTCGAGGACGCCGTGCAGCGCGTCTATGGCGAGGCCGTGGCGCTGCCGCCGCTGCTGCGTTTCGGCACCTGGGTCGGCGGCGACATGGACGGCAACCCCAACGTGGGCGCCGACACCATCCGCGCCGCGCTGGATGCGCAGCGCGCGCAGGTGATCACCTGTTACCTGCGCGACCTGCACGCACTGGCGGACGTGCTCACCCAGAGCGACGCCCGCGTCGACGTCGACGCCCCGGTACGCGAGCGGATCGCGGCCTATGCGGACGCGCTCCCCGAGGCCGCGGCCCGGTTGCGGCCACGGCTGGCCGACATGCCCTACCGCACGCTGCTGGCATTGATGGGCGCGCGCCTGTCGGCGTCGGCGGACGCGGATGCCGGCGCGGGCTACCCGGACGCGGAGGCGTTCGTCGCCGACCTGGAGCTGATCGACGCCAGCCTCTCGGCCCATCGCGGCGAGCACGCCGGCCGCTTCGCGCTGCGCCGCGTGCTGTGGCGCGCCCGCACCTTCGGGCTGCACATGGCGGCGCTCGACCTGCGCCAGGATTCCGCCGCGCACGACGAGGCACTGGCCGCGCTGCACGGCGACGACGGCTGGGCCGCGCAGGACGTGCGCGCGCGCACCGCGGACCTGCACGCCCTGATCGACGGTGCCGCACCGCCGGTGGCCGATGCGCCGGGCGCGCACGGCGCACTGGAGGTGTTCCGCACGGTGCAGGCACTCCGCGCGCGGGTCGGTGCGGATGCCTTCGGGCCCTACATCGTCAGCATGAGTCGCAGCGCGGCGGACGCGCTGGCGGTGCTGGCGCTGGCGCGCATCGCGGGCTGCGTCGAGGACGCCGCGGTGCCGCTCGACGTGGCGCCGCTGTTCGAGACGGTGGACGACCTGGACGCCGCCACGGCCACCATGCGCGCGCTGTTCGAGGATCCGGTCTACCGCACCCACCTGCATTACCGCGGGGACCAGCAGGTGGTGATGCTGGGCTACTCCGACAGTGCCAAGGACGGTGGCCTGTTCGCCTCGCGCTGGGCGCTGCAGCGCGCGCAGGTGGAGCTGCTGGCGCTGGCGCGCGCCGCCGGGGTGCACGTGGTGTTCTTCCACGGCCGTGGCGGCTCGGTCAGCCGCGGTGGCGGCAAGACCGGGCGCGCCATCATGGCCGCGCCGCGCGGGTCGGTCGACGGCCGCCTGCGCGTCACCGAGCAGGGCGAGGTGATCCACCGCAAGTACGGCATCCGCGCGCTGGCGCTGCGCAACCTGGAACAGGCGACCGGGGCCGTGCTGCGCGCCAGCCTGCGTCCGCGGGCGCCGGAGCCGCGCGAGCACGCCTGGCGCGCGCTGGCCAACGAGCTGTCCGCGGCGGCCCGCGCCCATTACCGCGGCCTGGTGCACGCGCGTGCCGATTTCCCCGACTATTTCCGCGCCGCCACGCCGATCGACGTCATCGAACGGCTGCGCATCGGTTCGCGGCCGGCCAAGCGGCGTGCCGGTGGCATCGAGACGCTGCGCGCGATCCCCTGGGTGTTCGCGTGGTCGCAGAACCGCTCGGGCCTCACCGGCTGGTACGGGGTGGGCACGGCGCTGACGCGCGGGCTGGAGCGCTACGGCGTGGAGACCATGCGCGAGGTCGCGCGCGACTGGCCGTTCTTCGCGGCCATGCTCGACGACGTCGAGATGCTGATGGCCAAGTCGGACCTCGACATCTTCGAACGCTACTCGCGGCTCGCCGGTGCCCTGCACGACGGCTACTTCGCGGACATCGCCGCCGAATCCAACCGCACCCGCGACGCGCTGCTGGCCATCAAGGACCGCGACGTGCTGCTCGCCGACGATTACCGCCTGCGCCTGTCGATCCGCCTGCGCAATCCCTACGTCGATCCGATCAGCCTGCTGCAGGTCGAACTGCTGCAGCGCTGGCGCGCGGGCGACCGCACCGACGCCGACCAGCTGCGCGCGCTGGTGGCGACGGTGAACGGCATCGCGGCGGGCGTCCAGAACACCGGCTGACCGGTCGCCATGCCGCGCGGTCGCATGTCGCGCGACGGCGCCGCCTACACTCCGGGCACCGCCACCGGAGCCACCGACATGACCGACGCCCACGTCCCCGCCGAACTCGTCCTCTACACCAACCCGATGTCGCGCGCCCGGATCGCGCGCTGGATGCTGGAGGAAACCGGCCAGCCCTATCGCACCGAGCGGCTCGAGTACGCCACCTCGATGAAGGCGCCGGAGTACCTGGCGATCAATCCGATGGGCAAGGTGCCGGCGCTCGTGCATGGCGACGTGGTGGTCACCGAAGGCGCGGCGATCTGCGCCTACCTGGCCGATGCGTTTCCAGCGGCCGGGCTGGCGCCGCCGCACGGCGACCCGGCACGCGCAGGCTACTACCGCTGGCTGTTCTTCGCGGCCGGCCCGGTGGAGGCTGCGGTGACCGCGAAGGCACTCGGCCTGCTGCCGCCGCCGGAAAAGGCCGGCATGGTGGGCTACGGCAGTTTCGAGCAGACGGTCGACGTGCTGGAGCTGGCGGTCGGCGCTGCCGACCCGTGGCTGCTGGGCGAGCGCTTCACGGCCGCCGATGTGTACCTGGGCAGCCAGGTGGCCTGGGGGCTGATGTTCAAGACCTTGCCGGTGCGGCCGGCGTTCGAGGCGTATGTCGGCCGCCTGCAGGCGCGCGCGGCATACCAGCGTGCGTCTGCCTTGGATGACGCGGCGATGCCGAAGCAGGCGTGAGGCGGGTTGGTTCCTGGTTCGGAAGCTCGGAGTGCGGGTGCACGTGCAAGTGCAAGTGCAGGTTGGAACGCGAGCGCAGGGGTGGGTGTGGCAGGCGATGCGCTCGGGTGCGGGGTTGATGCGTGCGCATGGGTGGACGGGTTCGATGGTTGCGTCGAGGGCGCTGTCGGGCCGGGTGCCTCGAAGGGCCTGTCGGGCCGGGTGCCTCCATCCGGCAATGGCTCGCCTTGGGCGCCGTGGAACACGGCGCCTCGGTT
>DATINB010000244.1:0-11015 GCA_035474775.1 Luteimonas sp. | reverse complement strand
GGGCGCGCAAGCGCCCGGCTTTTTTTATGCATCGAGGAACCGGAGGCAACATGAGACGGAAACACAGCGGCTGGCGCTGGGCGCCCTGGATGCTCGCGCTGGGACTGGCGGCATGCGCACCGGCCTGGGCGGGCGGAGACGGGGAACGCGCCGCGGTGTCCACTTCGCGCACGGTCGCGGCGGCGTCGATCCCCGCTGCGTTGAAGCAGGCGGTGTCACGTGCGGCACCGGCGGACGTACCGGCCGGTGCCTCGTCCGTGCTGGACTTCGTCCGCGATGCGGCAGTGAGCTCGCAGGAGCAGGACGCGATCATGCGCCAACTGGCCGGACAGCCAGGCGGGGGTGCGAGCCTGGAGCACGCCGTGCGGTCCGGCCGCCTGATGGGCCGGTTCGACGATCTGCTCGCGGGATACGGGTACTCGCCCCGTAACCTCGGCGATGTCCTCGCCGCGCATCTGGTGATCGCCTGGGAAATCGCCAATGGCAAGGACTCGACCCGGCAACCGGCCGGCCAGCGCGCCGTGCGTCGCCAGCTGGCGCAACCGCTGGCGTCGGTGCCCGGGGTGGCGCGGATGAGCGATGCCGCGAAGCAGGCCCAGGCCGAGCGCACTGCCTACATGACCATGATCTGGGCTGCGGCCTACCAGGAACTCAAGGACGGACGCGATCCGGACCAGTTGCGCTCGCTGCAGGACAGTGTCCGGGCCAGGTTCCGCGACACCGGCGTGGACCTGCAGCGCCTGGACCTCGGCGCCGGTGGACTCGTGCTGCGTTAGCGGGGCGGGTCGCGCGGCGTGCCGGGCAATGTGCTGGTCGACAGGATGCCCAGGCGGCGGGCGAGCAGCCATGCAGCGGCCGCGGCGACCAGCCCGCCGAGGGCGAATGCCCCGGTCCACGTCCGTCCGCGTTCACCCAGGACGTCGCTCGCGGCAGGCAGCAGCGCGAGCACCGCGCAGCCGAGGCAGGCATAGGCGACGATCGCGAGGATCCAGAACACCCGCTGCATGGCATCCGCCATGGCGGCGTTTTCCTCCGCCGCCCGGTCGAGGCGTCCCGCTCGCGCCCCCAGCACGTCCAGCCATTGGCTGAAGGCGATCGAGGATGCCGGCAGGCCGCGCCCGAGCCTTCGCCGTTGAGGCCCTTCCCCCGTGTAGACGCCCGTGAACGCGGGATCCGTGCGTGCCGCACCGGCGCGGTCGGACATGCCGGGCACCAGGGTGCCGCGCGTGTCCAGCGGCGCCTGGGAGGGCGGAACGAGCAGCAGCGGCACCAGGGTCGCGCCGGCGACCACCGTTGCCTGGGCAGGGACGCCACCCGGGACCGGAGCGCCCGCCTGGTTGCTGCCAGGGGCCAGGGGATTGGCTCCGGGGAGGGCGGCCGAACGGGGGACCGGACCGGCCTCGCCGCGCGGAGCTGCCGGCATCTCGCCGCGCGGAGCGGGAAGCAGATCCGCACCGCGCAGCGCCGGAGCTGCCGGCGCCTGTGCCGGGCTCGCCGACGGATTCAAGCCCGCAGCGGCAGGCTGGCTTGCAGCTGCCGGCGTCTGTGGTGGCGCGCCCTGAAGCGGCGCCTGCTGGAGGGGCGTGGCGACCGGCGTGGGCGCTGCGGTGGTCATGGCAGCCTGCGGCACCGGCGTGGCCGGCGCTGCCCCCGGAAGGAGGGAGCCCGGTGAAGCGAGCGGTTGAGCCTGCGTCGGTGCCGCGGCGGGTGCCGCGCCGGTCATCAGCCCGCGGATGATCTGCCCGAGCGTCGGCGCCGGCGCCGGCGCCTGCGGTACGGGCGCAGCGGACGTGGCCACCGGCCCGCCCGTGGTCTGGGGCCCCTGGCCTGGAAACGAGGGCGGTGCGGGTGCCGGGCCCGGCGTGGGCGCGCCAGGAATGCCGGGGGCGCCCGGTCCTGGGCCAGGGCCCGGTGGACCGCCGGGTACCGGCCCGGTCGGTGGCCCACCCGGGAGCGGTCCTCCATGTCCGCCCGGCGCCGGGGGAGGCGTGGACGGAGGCCCCAGTTGGCGCGCAAGTCCGGGCGGGAGGCTGTCGTAACCGCGTTCCAGAACGCGTTGGCCGATGCCGGGCGGGAGCGACCCCAACGGCGAATCGCCATCCCCCCCACCCAGTCCTGGCAGGTCGGGGAGCCCGGGAGGGCCCTTGCCGGGCCCCTCGAAAGGACGTGGCAGGCCCGGCAACCCGAGGGGGAGGTTGATCGGCACTGGGCACTCCAGAAACGGCGCTGCACGAAGCCAGGCCTGTGCTTCAGGCTAGGACCGCGCGTTGCGTCTGTGCACCCTGGGGCCTACCCCAGTCCGTTCCGCGCCGGTTCACGCTTTCCGGGCGATGCGCATGCAGGACGGGCCTCCATCCCGCTCATCGCGACAACGTCAACGCCTCGCGCTTGGCGTCGCGGCGCCGTTCCGCGGGCAGGTCCCAGGCATTGTTGAAGACGGCGGGTTCCCATGAGCCGTAGGTCGGGTTGGCCAGCATCCACCAGCGTTCGCCGAACCAGTCCGCATACTCGGCCTGCAACGCCGCGCGCCCGTCCGGCGTGTTGGCCACGATCTCCGCGAAGTCTCCAAGCTGGTCTCCAAACTGCATCAGGACCCGGTACCCGCGGCCGGCCAGCCGGCGCCGGCAGTTCTTCTCGGAGCCGTTCTGCTCGCAACCCGGCAGGACCGTACCCAGGCCCAGGAACACGGTGTCGTCCTTCACCGGCAGACCCTTGTCGCGCAGGTTCGCCAGGGTCGCCGCCTGCAGGTGCTGCGCACGGTTGGACAGGTACAGGATGGTCACGCCTTTCGCGGCCGCTGCGCGTGCGAAATCGACCACGCCGGGAACCGGTTCGGCCCTCTTCTCGGCCACCCAGGCATCCCAGCTGACTTCGTCGTACTCGACGCCGTCGACGACCAGCCGGGCCTGGTACGGGGAGTTGTCCAGCACGGTCTCGTCGACATCCATGATCACCGCCGGGGGCAGGTCGGCCGTGGCCCCGGCATTGTCGCGCTCGCCGGGCACCAGAGCGTCCCAATTCTTCTCGGCGAGGGCATGGTCGAGTTGCCTGGCCGCAGCGTGGAACACCGTCTCGCTGACCGCCCGGTATTCCGCGGAACGCTGTACCCAGAGCACGGCATTGAGGTTGTCGTGCGCCGTGGCGACGACCGGCAGCGGCCGTGGGCGGGCCTCGTCGGCGCGCGCGTCAGCCGGATCGGCAGGCGGCTGCGGCTTGCAGGCGCACAGCGCCAACGCGAGTAGGGAAACCGCCGGAACGAAGGGACGCATTGTCTGCTCGGGCTTGACGGGTGGCCGAGTGTAGCGAACGCGCACGGCAGCCGATCGCGTCAATTGCCCAGCATGGCCCGGATCGCCGCGAAGCCTTCGCTCGCCCGCTCCTGCTTGCGTGCGGCGTCGGCCACGGGGTCTGCGCCGTCGCGCTGCAGTTCGGCAGCCGGCAGCTCGTCGAGAAACCGGCTCGGCGCCAGGCGCAGCCGGGACCCCCAGCGCAACGCTTCGCGGGAGTGCGACACCCACAGCTGCTCCTTGGCACGGGTGATGCCGACGTAGAGCAGGCGTCGCTCCTCGTCGAGCCGTCCTTCGTCGATGCTGGCCTCGTGCGGCAGGGTGCCGTCCTCGACGCCCACGATGAACACGTAGCGGAATTCGAGGCCCTTGGCCGCGTGCAGGCTCATCAGCCGCACCTGGTCGCCGGCATCGCCACGGTCCGCATGGGTCAGCAACGCGAGCGACGCCGCCAGCTCGGCCGGGCTGCTGCCACGCGAGGCGCCATGTGCGTGCTCGAACCAGTCGGCGAGTTCCTCGAGGTTGCCGCGGCGGATCTTGAACAGTTGCTCGGTCTTGCACTGCGCGCGCAAGGCCGCGAGCAGTCCGGAGCGTTCCCCGAGCTGGCGGACCAGCTCGGCCGGGGTCAGGCGCGTGGCATCGGCGCGCAACCCGCGCAGGATGTCCGCGAACGCCGCAAGCGCGCTCGCAGCGCGCGGAGGCAATTGCTTCAGCAGCCCGATCGACTCGATCGCGCGCGACATCGGCTGGCCGCCGTGCTGCGCGAGTTCGGCCAATTTCGCCAGCGTGGTCGCGCCGACCTCGCGACGCGGAGACTGCACCGCACGCAGGAAGGCCGCATCGTCCTCGGGATTGGCGAGCAGGCGCAGCCACGACAACGCATCCTTCACCTCGTTACGCTCCAGGAACGCCGTACCGCCGCTCAGGTGGTACGGAATGCGCAGCAACTGCAGCGACTTCTCCAGCGCGCGCGACTGGTGGTTGCCGCGGAACAGCACGCAGAAATCGGTCCACGGGGCGCCGCGCGCGGTGTGCAGGAAGTGGATTTCCCCACCCACGCGTTCGGCCTCGTGCGCGCTGTCCTTGCACTCCCAGACGCGGATGCGTTCGCCATCGGCCTGCGCGCTCCACAGCGTCTTCGGATGCGCGTGCGGGTTGTTGGCGATCAGCGCATTGGCGGCGCGGAGCACGCGGTTGCTGCAGCGGTAGTTCTGTTCCAGCTTGATGACCTGCAGGGCCGGGTAGTCCTCGCCCAGCTGCGACAGGTTCTCCGGGTTGGCGCCGCGCCAGGCGTAGATGCTCTGGTCGTCGTCGCCCACGCAGGTGAAGTTGCCGGCCGGGCCGGCGATCGCCTTGAGCAACCGGTACTGGGCATCGTTGGTGTCCTGGCATTCGTCGACCAGCAGGTAGCCGATGCGCTCGCGCCAGCCGGCCGTGCAGTCGGCGTCGCCTTCCAGCAACTGCACCGGCAAGCGGATCAGGTCGTCGAAGTCGACCGCGTTGAAAGCGGACAGGCGCGCCTGGTAGCGCAGGTACACCGACGCGGCCTCGTGCTCGCGCGCACTGGTGGCGGCCGCCTGTGCCTCCTCCGGCGACATTCCGGCGTTCTTCGCGCGCGACACGAGCGACTGCACAGCCTGCACCGCATCCGGCCGGGCGCCGGCCATCAGGTCCTTGAACTGCGAGACGCTGTCGTCGGCATCGAAGATCGAGAAGCCACGGCGGAGGCCGGCACGGGCATGCTCCACCTGCAGGATCTTCAGGCCCAGCGCATGGAAGGTGCTGACCGTGAGCCCGTCGGCGGCATCGCCGCGGATGCGGCGCGCGACCCGCTCGCGCATCTCCTTCGCCGACTTGTTGGTGAAGGTGATGGCGGCGATGCGCTTGGCCGGATAGCGCCGGGTCGCCACCAGGTGCGCGATCTTCTCCACGATTACCCGGGTCTTGCCGCTGCCGGCGCCGGCCAGCACCAGCACCGGGCCCTCGCAGGCGGCGACCGCGGACGCTTGCTGCGGATTGAGGCCGGACATCGCGTCGCTCGGGCGGCGGCACAGTGTACGGGCGGGGACCTTGGCCGGCGGCGGTGGGTGCCAGGCGTGGCTCGACACCTGCATGCGGACCGCGACGGGGTGTCGGACGCCGACCGGCAGCCGGCGGACCGCGACCTGGGCGCCGGACGCCGACCGGCAGCCGCGCCGCCGATTGCCTGTCGCTCGTGGATGTCCACCTGGGCCTGCCGCAGACGTTGCCCATGCTGCCCTGATCGGGGCACGCTGCCGGTCGACACCCGCGCGGGATCCGGAATGGCCAAGCTGTACTTCTACTTTTCGGCGATGAACGCCGGCAAGACCACCACGCTGCTGCAGTCGGCGCACAACTACCGCGAGCGCGGCATGCGCGCGGTGATCCTGGCTCCGCGGCTCGACGACCGCGCCGGTTCCGGCGTGGTCGCCTCGCGCATCGGGCTGAGTGCCGCGGCAGTGGCGTTCGATCGCGACACCGACCTGTACGCGTGGGCGCGTGCCGACATCGCCGCGCACGGCACGCTGCACTGCCTGCTGGTCGACGAGGCGCAGTTCCTGACCCGTGCGCAGGCCTGGCAACTGGGCGACGTGGTCGATGGGCTGCGTGTGCCGGTGCTGTGCTACGGCCTGCGCACCGACTTCCGCGGCGACCTGTTCGAGGGCAGCCAGCACCTGCTGGCATGGGCCGACGAACTCATCGAGATCAAGACCATCTGCCATACCGGCAAGAAGGCGATCATGACGGTGCGCGTCGATGCCGACGGGGTGGCCGTGCACGACGGCCCGCAGGTCGAGATCGGCGGCAACGAGCGCTACGTGTCGGTGAGCCGGGCCGAATTCAAGAAGATCGCGCGGGGCGAGGGGCGGGTGGAGCCCCTGCAGGGGCTGCTGCCGCTGGCCGACGAAGCGGGCTAGGTCCGGCGCCGGCGCGCAGTCGGCAGCGCGACGCGGCCGCCTCCACATGCCGGACCACCACGCCGCCCTCCGGCCGCGCCTCGCGCAGCGCCGTGCGCAACGCATCGAACGCGGTGCGGGCCGCAGCCGGCCCGTCACCGGCGCACTGCAGCTCCGCCTGCGCGGCACGCGCCTCCCAGACGATCTTGCGCAGCTCGTCGTCGTGGGCCGGCAGGGCGGCGAGGGTGCCCAGCTGACGGGCGGCCGTGGCCGGATCGCGCCGCGCCAGCCACCGTGCCCTGGACAGCTCGGCGCGGCGCGTGTGCGGATGCACTGCGCCGTAGCTCGCGGCGGTGATCCGCACCGCCGACGCGAGCGAGGCATCGGCGGTGTCCTGGCCCAGTGCCGCCTCCACCTCACCCAGCAACCGCAACGTGTCGCCGACCACGCCGTGCGCCGGGCCGAACTCCGCCCGGCGCAACTGCAGCGCCTCCAGCAACAGTGGCCGCGCCTGCCCGCTGCGGCCCGCGTCGTGCAGCACCATCGCCAGGTTGAACAGGCCACCGGCCAGTCGTTGCCGGGGGCCCGGTGCCCGCCATGTCGCCACCGCCTGGCGCAGCCCGGCGATGGCGCTGTCGAAGTCGCCGCGCTCCCAGGCGACGATCGCCAGGCTGTTCATGTTGCGCGCCACGTCGGGGTGGTCGCGACCGAGGCGCGCCACCATCCACGCCTGCGCGTCGCGGAACTCGACCCCCGCTTCCGCCAGCCGACCCTGGTCGACCAGCAGCGCGGCCAGCTGGCGACGCGCGTCGATGGTCGCCCGGTGCTGCGTGCCATGCAGCGCAACCGCGAGGGCGAGCGCGGCGCGGCATTCGCGCTCCGCGGCATGCGGGCGGCCCTGCTCGCGCTGCATCGAGCAGAGGTTGCGGCGCAGTTCGACACCGAGGGGGTGGCGGTGGCCGACCTGCGCTTCGAGGACCGCAAGCGCCGCGTCCAGTTCACGGATGGCACGGGCGCTGTTTCCGGTGTCGGCGTGCAGGCCGGCGAGATCGGCCAGGATCTCGACGATGCCGGCCTCGTCGCGCGGCGGCCGCCGGCGGATGTCCAGGGCGCGCTGCAGGTCCGCGCGTGCGGCGTCGCGCCGGCTGTCCCCGCGGTGGCAGCGGCCCAGCTGGGCCAGGAACCCGGACGCCTGCACCGGCAATCGCTGCACCTCGCGGAGCGCCAGGGCATGCCACGGGCGCATCAGCTCGACACAGTCCTGCGGCCGGCCCAGCAGGCGCGTGGTCAACCCCAGATCGGTGCTGGCCTGCAGGCGCAGGCTGGGCGGCACGGTGTCCAGGCCTTCGATGATCGCGCGCTGGCGGTGCAGCAGCGCCAGCGCCGGCTCGTAGTCGCCCAGGCTGGTGCGCAGCCTGGCGATGACGCCGAACAGTTCGGCCCGCGCCAGTGGCTGTTGCGCCAGCTCCTGGTCGCCGCGGCGCACGCCGGCATCCAGCAGCGCACGCATGTCCAGGCGCACGTCGCCCCCGGAGGCGCCCGCACTCTCGAACAGGCCGACCACGAAACTCTGCATGGCCTGCGCGCGTGCCGACTCGCGCACCGCCTGCTGGGCCTGCCACGCGATGATTCCGAGCGCCGCGAGCATGACCGTCGCCACCAGCAGGGTGGTGGCCAGCACCCAGCGGTTGCGGCTGGCGAACTTGCGCGTGCGGTACAGCATGCTCTGCCGGCGCGCCTGCACCGGCTTGCCGTCGAGCAGGCGCCGCAGGTCCAGTGCCAGTGCCTCCACCGAGGGATACCGCTGCTCGGGACGCTTGGCGAGCGCCTTCAGCACGATGTTGTCGAGGTCCCCGGCGACCTGCCGGGCACGCCGGCGCAGTGCCGCCGCTTCGGGACCACCCTCGTCGGCACGGCGCTGCAGGGCCAGCGACGGCCGCATCGGATCCACTGCCAGGATCGCTTCCTCCCACTCGGCGTCACTGTGCCGCTTGAGTCGGTAAGGCTTGGCGTCGACCACCAGTTCGTAGAGGACCACGCCGAGTGAGTAGACGTCGGTCATCGTGGTCACCGGCTCGCCGCGGATCTGTTCGGGCGCGGCGTAGTGCAGGGTGAAGGTGCGCAGCCCGGTGCGGGTGTTCTCCGGCGCGTGCTCGGGCGTGTCCAGCAGCTTGGCGATGCCGAAATCGAGCAGTCGTACCTCGTCGAGCGGGGTGACCAGGATGTTGGACGGCTTGAGGTCCCGGTGCACGATCAGGTTGGCGTGCGCATGGCTCACCGCCCCGCAGACCTGCAGGAACAGCCGGATGCGCTGCGCCACGGTGCGTGCGCGGGCCTGGCACCAGTCGGTGATGGGTTCGCCGTCGACGTACTCGAGCGCCAGGTACGGCTGGCTGTCGGCGCTGATGCCCGCGTCGAGCAGGCGCGCGATGTGCGCATGCTCGAGCCGCGCCAGGATCTGCCGTTCGCGGGTGAAGCGCAGGCGCAAGTCGGGATTGGCCAGGCCGGGACGCAACAGCTTCAAAGCCACCCGCTTCTGGTACAGGCCGTCGGCACGGCTGGCCAGCCAGACCTGGCCCATGCCGCCCTCGCCGAGCAGCCGCTCCAGCCGATAAGGGCCCACCTCCGCCTGCGGGCAGGCACCGGCGGCGGGTTGCAGCAGCGGCTCGGCCAGGAAGTCGGCGTTGTGCTCGCCCAGCTCCAGCAGCGATTCGAGCTCCGTGGCGAGGCCGGGGTCGTCTTGGCGCAATCCCGCGAGTCGATGCGCCCGCGCCTCGGGTGCCATCTCAAGGACCGCGTCGAGGAGCGGCGACAGGCGTTGCCAGCGGTCGGCGTCCACGCGTCAGCCGTGCCGGCGTGGTTGCAGGCCTGCGCCGCGCCTGCCGCGCACGGGTCCGGCGGCGCGCATCGCTAGGGACTCTTCAGCGACGCCAGCAGGTACAGGCGCGCCTTCTGCCAGTCGCGGCGGATGCTGCGCTCGGAACGCTGCATGAGCTCCGCGATCTCGAGTTCCGAGAGGCCGGCGAAATAGCGCAGCTCGACGACCTGCGCAAGCCGTGCGTCGACCGCCGCCAGGCGCGTCAGCGCGGTGTCGAGGCCCAGCATGTCCTCGTCGAGGCGCAAGCCGCCCTCGATGTCCTCGGGCAGGTCGGTGACCCGGTGCAGGCCGCCGCCGCGCTTCTGTGCCATCCGCTGGCGGGCATAGTCGACCACGATGCTGCGCATGGCGGTCGCCGCGTAGGCGAAGAAATGCGCGCGGTCCTCGAAACGCGCCTCGCGGCGGCCGATGAGCTTCAGGTAGGCCTCGTGGACCAGCGCAGTGGCGTCCAGCGTGTGGCCGTGCTGCCCGGCGAGCTGCCGGCGGGCCATCGAATGCAACTCCTGGTACAGCGCGGACAGCACGCGGTCCAGCGCGCCCGGGTCGCCGCCACGTGCCGCCTCGAGCCAGAGTGTGATGTCGGCAGCGTCGACCATGGCGATCCCGTAGGCGCCGCAGACTATACACCGGGCTGAACGGGACCCTCCGGCGGTGGAGGACCCACCGGCGCCGTGGTCAGCGTTGGCAGTGCGCGCACCAGACCGTGGCCCGCTGGGCCAGCACGGCATGCTTCAACGCGCGCCCGCAGCGTGTGCAGGGCTGGCCATGCCGCCCGTAGGCGGTCAACTCCTGTTCGAAGTAGCCGGGCGCGCCGTCGGGGCTGATGAAGTCACGCAGCGTCGTACCCCCGCGGGTGATCGCGTGGGTCAGGATGCGCCGGATGGCCGCCGCCACCCGCGCGTAGCGCGCGGCCGAGATGCGCCCCGCGGCACGCAGCGGCGATACGCCGGCCTCGAACAGCGCCTCGGCGACATAGATGTTGCCGACACCGACCACCACCGCCTGGTCCATCAGGAACGCCTTGACCGGGATACGGCGTCCGCGGCTGCGCGCGAACAGGTGGTCGCCGTTGAACGCGTCGGACAACGGCTCGGGGCCCAGTCCCTGCAACAGCGGGTGCACGGTATCGACCGGCTGCCACAGCAGGCAGCCGAAGCGCCGCGGGTCGTTGAAGCGCAACACCTGTGCCGGTCCGGCCGGGCCGGCCGCGAGGAGCAGGTCGACATGGTCGTGCGCACGGAGCGGGGTGTCGGCGGCGAGCACCCGCAGGCTGCCCGACATGCCGAGGTGGAGCAGTGCGCTGCCGGCCTGCGTGTCCACGAGCAGGTACTTGGCGCGCCGGCGGATCGCCAGCACGCGCTGGCCAGGCAGCCGTGCGCTGACTTCGGGCGGGATGGGCCAGCGCAGGTCCGCCCGGCGCAGGATCACCGCCGCGATCGTCCGGCCGACGACGTGCGGCAGCAGCCCGCGGCGCGTGGTCTCGACTTCGGGCAGCTCCGGCATGCCGCCAGCGTGGGGTCGGCCCGGGGCGGATGCAACGTCGGGCGCGCCGTCCGGCAGCCTGAACGCGTGGGGACGCGCGGGATGGCGTTGGCCCGGGGCTGCCCCCAGACTGGGCGGGTCCACCGCCTCCAGATTCCCCATGCCCGACTCGATCCTCGATTTCCTCGCCGGCGGCCTGCTGCAGTTCGGTTGGGGCGCGCTGGCGCTCTACCTGCTGGCGGCGACCCAGCTGACCATCTTCGCGGTGACCCTGTACCTGCACCGCAGCCAGGCGCACCGCGGCGTGGACTTCCATCCGCTGGTCGCCCATGTGTTCCGGTTCTGGACGTGGTTGACCACCTCGATGATCACCCGAGAGTGGGTCGCGATCCATCGCAAGCACCACGCCAAGTGCGAGACCGAGGAAGATCCGCACAGCCCGGTGCAAAA
>DATINB010000243.1:0-5896 GCA_035474775.1 Luteimonas sp. | reverse complement strand
CGGTCATCGCGAACACCGCCGCCACCGGGCGGTAGCTGGTGGCCTTCGGGTCGGGCACGCGCTTGCCGAGTTGGCGGCGCAGGTCGTCGTAGCCGCCGATGCGCGTGCCGTCGATGAAGACCTGCGGCGTGGTGGCCACGCCGTGCCGGGCCTTGAACGCGTCGACCTCGTCGCGGGTGGTGAGCCAGCGGTCGTCGACGGTGAAGCCCTGGCGGCGCAGCAGGTGCAGCGCCTTGGTGCCGAACGGGCAGGTATGGGCGGGCATGACCATGCGGTGCAGCGTGGCGTGCCGGGGGGTGGGTGCAGTCATGGCGGGACTCCATTGCGGGATGCATGCAGGCTACAGTCCGTACCACGGTACGGAGTCAAGCGATGGACGCGATGACGATTGCGGGGCTGGCGCGCGCGGGCGGCGTCGGCGTGGAAACGGTGCGCTACTACCAGCGGCGCGGGCTGCTGGAGGTGCCGGCGCGCGGACTCGATGCCGGCGTGCGCCGCTACGGCGCCGACGACGTGCGGCGGTTGCGCTTCATCCGTTCGGCCAAGACGGCCGGCTTCACGCTGGACGAGATCGCCGAGCTGATCGGCATGGATGCCGTCGACGACCGCGCACCGGCACGCGCGCTGGCGACGGCGCGTCTCGCGGCACTGGACGCGAAGATCGCCGAGCTCACGCAGGCCCGAGACGGGCTGCTGCGCCTCGAGCGACGCTGCAGTAGCGAAACGACCGGGCCGTGCCCGATCCTGTCGGCGTTCGAACCGGACGCCTGATTGCGGTCGCCGTCGCCGCCGCCGTCTCGGCACTGCAGTGCACGGCGGTCGGTTGATGCAGAACTAAGGGCGCTTCAGCCCCGCCACGATCTCCGACACGTCGAAGCCCAGCTCCAGCTGCACGCGCACGTACTCGCGCTCCTTGCGCGACAGGCTGCGACCGGCTTCGATGCGCACGTCCTCCGCCTGCAGGATGCGCAGCATCCGCGGCAACGCCGAGCCGATGGCATCGGGGCCGTACCCGGCGTCGCGAAGCGCGGCGCGGAGGAGTGCTTCGACTTCCATGATCGTCCTGCTCGTGCGTGGTGCTGCATTGTGCGGCACGGAGCGCGCGTGACGTCTGGCGCTCGCGGAACCCGCGCACGCGCGCCACTTCCAAACGCCTGCGCCTGAAGGGGTGTCGCCTGCAATGCCGGCCGCTGCACCCCTGGTCCATCTACATGCTGTTGACGTGCAGGACGTTGCCGTCGGGATCCTTGAACCAGATGCCGGCGAAGCCGTCGGCGGTGTGCACGCCGCGGTCGATGTGCATGCCGAGCTCCGGATACGCCTCGAGGACCACGCCCTGCGCACGCAGGTGCTCGGCGATGGCTGCGACATCGTCGCCAGCGCTCCACGCGACGGCATTGCCGGTGCCCGGGCGGACGTTTTCGGACCTGTACACCGTGAGCCACGTCTCGCCGGTCCTGAAGCCCAGGACGCCATCCATCGGTTCGGTACCGGGCTCAAGGCCCAGGGTGTCGCCGTAAAACCTGCGCGCGCGCTCCAGGTCGCTGACCGCGACGATGGCGGAGGATGTCTTGTCTTTCAGCACGGTGGTCTCCTGTGGTGGGGCGTCGCCGCCCTTGCAGACGGCATGCGCGGTCGCCGGGCGGCCGGGCGGATCGGACCGCCAACATGCGGGCGCCCGGGTTCGGGCAGCGTCAACGGCGTCGTGGGCGGGCCGCTACGGCAATCCGCGTGGTGCGGGACCGCGCGGTGCGCTACAACGGCCGCAACCACCCGGAGCCCGCCATGACGCCCAACCCCAGCATGCCCGCTGCGTTCCTCGGCCACGGCAGCCCGATGAACGCACTGGAACGCAACCGCTACACCGATGCCTGGCGCGCGTTCGGCGCCGCGGTTCCGCGGCCGCGCGCCATCCTGATGGTGTCCGCGCACTGGTACGTCAACGCCACTGCGGTCACCGCGATGCCGCGGCCGAAGACCATCCACGACTTCTATGGGTTCCCGCAGCCGCTGTTCGACATCGAGTACCCGGCCCCCGGCTTGCCGGAGCTCGCGACCGAAGTCGCCGACGCACTGCAGCCGGACTACGTGGGCGCGGACCTCGACAGCTGGGGTCTCGACCACGGCACCTGGTCGGTACTGGTGCACGCGTTTCCCGACGCCGGCATCCCGGTGGTGCAGCTGTCCATCGATGCCTCCAAAGGCGCCGATTACCACGCACGCCTGGGCGAGAAGATGGCCTCGCTGCGCACCCGCGGCGTGCTGGTGATGGCCAGCGGCAACGTGGTGCACAACCTGCGCGCCATGGACCGGCGGTCGGTGGATCTCGGGTTCGACTGGGCGCGACGCTTCAACGAACGGGCCATCGACATCGCGCGCACGCGCCCCGGCGATGCCGCGTCGCTGGTGCGCGATGCGGACTTCCCGACGATCGCGCCCACTCCGGAGCACTTCCTGCCGTTCCTCTATATCGCAGGCTTCGCCAGCGCGGTGGACAAGCCACTGAACGTCCTCGTCGACGGTTATGCCTACGGGTCGTTGTCGATGACTTCCTTCACGGTCGATCTGCCGTGCCCGGTGGCCAACGCCAGCCACGCGGGCGCCCCTGCGCTGGGCAGCGATGCACCGCCGGGGAGCACCAACATCTAGGCGCCGAGGCGACGCGCCGGCGCTCCTCAGGGCGCAATGTGGGCGTCTGCCAGGCAGAGCACGTCGCGGTATGCGCACAGGGCGTCGAGCAGGTCCTTCTCGGCGCGGGCAATCGTCGCGGCCTCGGCATGACCGAGCATCTGGATGATGTAGCTCTGCTCGGCGATCCCCTGGCGGTCGATGAAGGGATTCATGAGCGTCGCGGGATCCGCCAGGTCGGGCCTGGCACCGATGTCGGCGTTGGTCACCCCGGGCGCATAGACCATGAGGTGCGGCATGGACAGGGTGCGCACGCGGAGGTCCGGCGGCCCGATGGTGCGCATGACCGGCGCCACCATGTACGACACGCCGGCCTTGCCTGGGGCGCTGTAGGTGCCGTTCGCGAAGCGCCGGGTGATCACGTCCTTGAGCGCCTGCGCCCCCATGCCCTGCGCGCGCAGTGCGGCCGCATCCATGATGACCCGGAGGTAGGTGCGGGTGCCGGCCGCGTCGTAGCAGAGCGGGATGTACAGGTCGTCGCGATGTTCGGCGAGTTCCCAGGCGGTGCGCTGGACCACGCAGGTCACGCCGCTCGACCCGATCCTGGCGAGCCGATAGCCGCGTGCCGGATCCAGCAGGTACACCGCGGCGCCGTCGCGCAACGCCGGCGGCAGCGCGCTCAGCGCGTAGCGCGTTTCGAGCTGCGCAGGCATCGGCGACAGTGTCGATGCGTTCGCAGCGCAGGCCGGTGCGATCGCAACCAGTGCCGCGAGTGCGGCCAGCAACATGGGCCACGGGCGAGTCGTGTGCTGCAAGGCAAGTCCTCCCGCGAGCGTCCCGCGACGCCCTCTGACGATCCGAAGGTGGCGGTGGCTGCCCGGCGCGGGCGGCCATCGTGATTCAGCCCGGAAAACGCTGCGCGTAGTCGGCCTTCAATCGCGCGACGGCATCCCAGAACGGTTGCGGCTGCGTTCCCCCGAGCACGCTCGACAGCACGTCCAGGTGCGCGTGCCAGCCCGGGCCGACGCTCATCAGCACGCTGCGATCCGGAATGCCGCTGTGGGTGAGCACCAGCAACACCGCGTCGCCCTGCTCCGTGAGCTCGAACAGCACGGATCCATGGCGGCCCCAGGTGAACCCGAGCCGGCGCGGCGCGTCGAACGCGGTGATGCGGCTCTGCATCCTGTTTTCGCTGCCGAAGCCCTCGGGCCGTTCGCCCGGTGGGTCGGTCAGCTCGTCGTTGCGCCAGACCAGTTCCACGGAGTCGCCCGCCGCGTGCATGTCGCCGGCGGCCAGCCAGCGGCGGCGCAGGTCGCCGTCGGTCAGGTGGGCCCACACGCGCTCGATGGGTCCCGGCAGCAGGCGCTCGATGCGCAGTGTCGTGGGGTCGGTCATGGTGCCGTAGCCGCCGGCCCTGGTCGGATCGTTCATGTGCGTTTTCCCTTGCTGGGCGTTGCCTCGCCGGGCTCGCGGAGCAGGCGCTCCAGCGCATCGAGCCGGCCGTCCCAGAAACGCTCGTAGCTGGCCAGCCACCGGTGGGCGTCGGCCAGCGGCTGCGCCTCCAACCGGCAAACGTGCAGGCGCCCGCGCACTTCGCGCCGGATCAGCCCGGCGTTCTCGAGCGCCTTGACGTGCTTGGACGCGGCGGCCAGCGACATGGCGAACGGCTCGGCCAGCTTGCCGACCGTCCGCTCGCCGGAAGCAAGCTCGCGCAGCATGTGGCGGCGGGTGGCGTCGCCAAGGGCGTGGAAGACCGCGTCCATCGGGGATGTCTGATGTTCAACCATGGGGTTGAGCATCCTCCCTGGCGCGTGGACTGTCAACCCGTTCGTTGAATGACGTCGGATGCGGAACTTGGTCTCGACAACGCAGCCCGGCACGGGGCGGGCTCCATCAGGTTGAAGGCACCGGGCTGGCAGCCGTCAGATCCGCCGCGACATCCCGGCATCCGGCGTCCTTGCGCTCCCCACAGTCCGACTCACCGTGCAGCCAGCTCTGCCAGCAGTTCATCGAGCTGGCCGAAGGTCTCCTGTGCCGCTTCCTGGGCACCGGTGCCGGCAGCCTCCAGCGCTTCCCGCGTCGGATACAGCTCGCGCATGACCAGCAGCGTCCTGCCATCGCGCTCCTCGAAGGTCACGGTGGTGACGGATGCCGCGTCCGCACCGCTCTCCTCGTTCGTCCACACGATGCGCTGTTCCGGCACCACCTCGAGGTAGCGGCCATGGAACGCCATGGCGTTGTCGTCGTCCTCGCCGAACACCAGGCGGTAGGTGCCGCCGGTGCGCACGTCCATCTCGCACGCACGCAGGGTCATGCCCACGGAGCGCGGCACCCACCACCTGCGGAACAGTCCGGGGTCCGACCAGGCCTCGAATACCAGCCGCGCCGGTGCGTCGAACGTGCGCGTAACCACTACCTCGCGCTCCGACGCCCTCTCGACTGTCGTGCGCGATGACTCACCTGCGTTTCCTGCGACCACGGGCCTTCTCCTCTCGTTTGAGTTCGTCGATGACATCGTCGAGCGCGTCGAAACGCGCGTCCCACACCCGGCGGTAGCGCGCGATCCAGGCCAGTTCCTCTTCCAGGCGGCACGGCCCGATGCGGCAGGTGCGCACGCGCCCGACCTTTTCGGTGGTGACCAGGCCCGCCACTTCCAGTACGCCGACATGCTTCTTCATGCCCGTCAGGGTCATGTGGAAGCGGTCCGCGAGGTCGGTGATGGAGGCATCGCCGCGCGAGAGCTGGTCGAGCACGCCCCGGCGGGTGGCATCCGCGAGCGCGGCGAAGGAGGCGTTGAAGTGGGCTGGAGAATGCTGAACCATGTGGTTCAGTGTGGGACAACCGTGCATGGCGCGCAAGGTGATTCGCATGCACCCTCCTTCCCCGGGCTCGGCTACCTGCCGTCGCGCGCCGTCAGCTTCAGCCCGCGCTTGCGGCACACGTCCACGCCGGGGTAGTGCAGCGTCCTGCCATCGCGGAAGCCGATGCGGAACACGCGCAGGCAGCCGGGTCCCGGCACCTCGAGGGTCGTGGCCTGGATGCCGCCGCCCAGCGGCGCGTCGAACACGAGCGGCGCGAACGACCGGGTGCCTTCAGTGGCGACCTCGACCGACACCACGGTGTCGTAGCTGGCGTTGACCAGCTCGAAGTAGCGCGCCTGCGCACGGGCATGGCCGCTGGCCACGGTGGCGAACGGTGCGATCAAGGCGATCAGGGCGATGGCGCGCGTGACGTGCATGTCGAAGCTCCGGTTGAGGGTCGGCCGGAG
>DATINB010000242.1:0-5459 GCA_035474775.1 Luteimonas sp. | reverse complement strand
CGTTGCCCGACCGTGCGGCGATGTCGTAGGACGTGCCATCCACGTGCACGAAGGCCTTGAACTGCAGGGTCGCGAAATCGCGCGCGCGGCCCACGATGACGCCCGCTTCGTTGATGTCGGACGCGGTGGCGTCCGCCAGCCCCAGGGAGGCGCCGGGGATCGCGGTGGCCACGCCATTCGCGAACCTGACCGCCTCGACGCGCCCGTCCATGTCCACGTCCATCTCGCCGACCGCGACGCCGGCCTCGTTGATGGCGGTGGCCCGGCTGGGCACTGCATCGACGCCCGCGGCGATCGGCAGGATGCCCGGCGTGCCGACCCGGCCCACCGTGGCATGGCTCGCGCTGTTCGGGAAATTCCAGCCGCCGACCTTGGTGCCGGCATTGTTGACGCCGGCCCAGTAGGCCTGCGTACCCGGGCCGTTCGCCGGCACGCCGTCATCCTGGAAGCCATCGGCCGCGGTCCACTGGAACGCGTTGAATTGGCCGTCGGTCGCCGCCAGCCCGACGACCACGCCGGCGTCGTTGATGTCATCCGGATTCAACTGGGTACCCGGTGGGCCATCGAGTTCGACCACCTGCGACGGGTTGGTGGCGTCCCACAGCAGCGCGGTGGTCTGCGCGCCGGATTTGGTGAGGACCGATGCATGCCCGACCACCAGGCCCTGTTCGTTGATGCCGGTCGCATAGCCCTCCTCGCGCCCTTCAGGGATCGGCAGCAGGATCGCGCTGGTGCCGTCCCAGAGAAACGGCCGGTTGACGAAATCCTTCGCGCCCACGGCATAACCCACCGCGAACCCGGCATCGTTCAGGTCGGCGACGAAGACGCTGCTGGTGCCAGGCACCGTGATCGGGACGAGGTGGTATTGCGGTGCCGTGGGGGGGTCCCCGGCGTGGGCGGCGTTGCCGGCGATGACGAGCGCGAGAACGGCAAGACAGCGGCTCGAAGCGGTGTTCATGGGTCGGTGGATTCCAGGTCGGCTTGCGCGCACCGGCCGGTGCGCCTGCAACGACTCTGACCCGATGCCCCGGCGCCTGCAATCGCGTTGCATTCCAATGTCATTCCATGCGCATTGGCCCGCTGCGCGGGCCCGGCGCACGCTGGCGACCCGCAGGACTAGCGATCGAGTCCGAGCGACCCACGCAAGGCCCGGTCCTCGGCATCCAGCGCGCCGAGTGCGTCGGCGCGCTCGCCGACGAAGCGCGCCGCGACGCCACGCTGGACATCGGCGGAATTGCGGCTGAAGTGCGCGAGTTCGCCATTGGCGTCGCGGCGGCCGCGCTCGGTGTACACGGCGTCGATGACGTCGCGGTCGAACCGGGCATCCCATTCCTGCACGCCGGCGGCGAGCACGTCGCGCACCGCGTTCGCGACGATGTTGCTGGCCGGGCCGTGATGGACGCCGGTCGACCAGGCGGCGTTCTGCAATGCACGCGAGTGCTGTTCGAGGTCGACGCCCGCCGCCGCGATGCCGCCATCCACCCCGGCCACCGTGGTGCGCCGCTCCACGCGATCGACCTGCGGCTGGTAGTGGGTACGCCCGATGTAGTCGTGCTGGGCCTGCTGGAAGGCCTCCGGCTCGCGCGCCGCCACGTCGCGCCAGGCCTGGCTGAAGGCCCGGGTACCCGGCTGCAGCCCCGCGAAATCGGCGGACCAGGCGACACCCTCGTTGGCGAGGAACTCGGCCGGGCGGCCGGCGGCGGTCGAGAGCTGGTAGCTGCCATAGGAGACGCCGCCGATGTCGCCGTTGCCGGTGGAGACCGTGCCGGGGCCGCGCGTGCCGCTCTCGTACTGCGCGGAAAGCGATCCGATCTCGGGCTTGTCCTGTGGCCCCGGGACACTGATGGTCTGCCCGGGCTGCACGGTGTCGAGGCTGACGATGTCGTTGGCGATGGCCAGGTCGCGCACGGTGGTGCCGAAGGCCGTCGCCACGTCCTGCAGGGTCTGCCCCGGTTGCATGCCGTAGCAGACCGGCCCGGACAGTCCGATCGGAGTCTGCGTCGCGATCGCCTCCGCCACCGCCCGCTGCGCGGCCGGATTGTCGAAGCTGGCGGTGGCGGCGACGCCGAGCGCGCCTGCGAGGCTGTCGAGGCTGGCGTCGACGCTCGCCTGGGCATCTCGCGCGCTGTCGGAACGATCGTTCGAGCCGGTACCGCCTACGCCGCTGCTGTCCATTCGCGTTCCCCGTGATGCAGTAATACAGGAATACAGCAGCGCGCCATGGGCCAGACCCTCGGGCGAACCCGAGGTCGCGTGATGTCAGTCACGCATCCAGCATGCGGCAGGGTGCGGCGGGCAGTCGACGAGCCGCCGTGGCGTCGGGGTACGCTGATAACGGCCGGCCATGCGGGTGGCCAGCGCACAGTGCGCGAAGCGCCCCTCCAGGTCGGCCTGGTCGCCCCGGAAGGTGAGGACGAGGCGGGGGGCATCGGCCAGGTCCGCCGGGTCCAGCCCGCCCAGCGCGCTCTCGAACGGCAGCAGTGCAGCCTCGATGCGATCGCCGTGCAGGGTGCCCTCGGCCAGTGCCTGGCAGTCCGCCCCCACCGCCGCGCCGTCCGCCGGGTCGCCGCCGCCGTCGACTTCCACGCGAAACACGCCCGGTCGGCCGGGCACGGCGGTGACGCGCAGTTCGGAGACCAGCGGTGCCGGCATGGCGTAGGTCCCTTCGACGCGCGGTTGCGCGGCGGCATGCGCGGGCGCATTTGCCGAAGCAGGCTGCGCCACGGCATGCGGCGGCGCATGCGCCGCAGCAGGCTGCGCCGCCGCGCGGGTCGGCGGCTCGGCAGTGCACGCGCTGGCGGCGCCCAAGCCGCCCAGCAGCACCAGCAGGCGCAGGCCTCTTGCGAGGTGACGTGACGTGCGGGTGCGCATGGGCCTGACCGAGGGGCGATGGCGCACGATAGCGCGCGCCGGCGTCGCCATGCGAGTCGTCGCGAAGACATCGGCTTGCCTTGCAGCGCGCTAGGCTGCGCGACCTGTTCCCCCGCCAGGTCGCGCATGAAACTCGAAGGGTCCTGCCATTGCGGCAATGTCCGGTTCTCCTGCGACGCCTATGCGCCCGCGCCGTTCCTGTACTGCCATTGTTCGATCTGCCGCAAGACCGCCGGTGGCGGCGGTTGCGCGGTCAACCTGGGCGCACGCGCCGACACGTTGCAGGTCGACGGCCGTGAGCACCTCGGCCGCTACAACGCGAGGATCCGCGACGACGACGGGAGTTGCCGCATCAGTTCCGGCCAGCGCCACTTCTGCACGGGTTGCGGAAGCGCGCTGTGGCTGTTCGACCCCGAATGGCCCGACCTGGTGCACCCGCACGCATCGGCCATCGACACAGCGCTTCCGCTCCCGCCGGAGCGCGTGCACATGATGCTCGACTCGAAGGCGAACTGGGTGCAGGTGCCCGAAGGCCCGCGCGAGGTCCACGTGGACGGTTACCCGGACGAGTCGCTGGAGGCGTGGCACCGGCGACACGGTCTGCTGGACGGGTGACGCCCATCGGCGATCCGCGCCGTCTGCCGTGATCCGCGCCGCCCGCGGTACGGGCCTGCAGGCTACCGGAGGTCGAGTTCGTTGTGGACCAGGACCACGCATTGCGAGGCGAAGAGCATGCGCGGACCCAGCGTGATCTTCGTTGCGCCCAGGCGCTGCAGGCCCGGGATGGTTTTCCTGGGCATCGGGATGTGGTCGGTGAGCAGGAAGCAGGGCCTGTCTCCGAAGGCCTGTTCGCGGATCGGCGTACCCCTGGGGTCCAGCAGGAACAGCTGGTGGTCCTCGCCGAGCGCCTGCGTGAGTCGCTCGAAGCTCGAGGTGCGCACCGTGACGCCGGGTGCCACCGGCCGCGTCTCGTCCTTGCCCATGCCCCGCGATGCATCCAGCGCCAGGGCGACCTTGCCCAGCAGGGCACGCTCGTCGAAACCGCCGATGTCCTGCATCGCAGCAGCCTCGAAGCGGATCGTCCGCGAGAAGTCACGGGTGCTTTCCAGGACCAGGTAGACGGTGACGTCGGTGCGGTGCGACTGCGCCACGAAGATCGCGTTCATCAGCGTGTGCGCGAGGATCTCGGCATGGGCCTCCCTGCCGACGGACGCCAGGAGCGCCTGGCTGTCGGTCGGGGCGGCGCGGGCTCTCAGTACGAAGGTTCTCATCGGTCTCCGGCGCGACGGCCTGCCATGCAGGCGCCTGGCGTGTGGTCCGCCATTGTCGGGCAACGCGTGGCACGCGCGGCGTGCGCAGGGTGCCCCGTAGGCGGTCCCGCCCGATGCCGAACCGTCACCGACGGTGTTCCCTTGACAGCCGAATGGGGCGTCCCCACGCTACCGCCGGACACGGAAATGCAGGCGCATTTCCGACTGCAAGGACGGCAGCATGGTCGTGGCGATGCGGTGCGGATGCGGCAACGTACGCGGCGAGGTCGCGCTGGCGCGTGCCTACACGCGCGGGACCTGTTATTGCCGCGACTGCCAGGCATATGCGCGATGGCTGGGGCGGGCGGAGCTGATGGACGCCTGCGGGGGCAGCGACATCGTGCCGATGTCCCCTGCTGGCGTGCGCATCACCGCGGGCCTGCAGCACGTGGCCTGCATGTCGCTTTCCGGGAAGGGCACGTTGCGCTGGTATGCGGCCTGTTGCCGCACGCCCCTCGGCAATACCCCGCGCAGCGCCAAGCTTGCATACCTGGGGCTGCCGGTCGCCTGCCTGGATGCTGCGGCGGACGACGTCGACCGGGCAGCCGGGCGGCGCGACCGTCTCGTGCTGAACGCCGGATCGGCCACCTGCGAGGTTCGTCCCACGCCGTTCGCGTTCCTGCTCGGCGGTGTCGCGATCTTCGCCCACGTGGTCGCGGCGCGCCTGCGTGCGCCGCCGCCTTCGCCGTTCGTGGATGGAGCCGGCCGGCGCCTGCGCATCCCGGTCGTGCTGACCGCCGCGGAGCGCGACGCCCTGGGCGCCAATCCGTCGCGGCGCCCGTCCGTCGACAACTGAGGGTCGCCGTTCGACCATCGCCCCTCGCACCTGCAGGATCCCGCCATGCCACGCCTCAAGCTCGACCCGATCCGGGCACGCAACCTGTCCAACGACTACGCACGGTGGCTGCTGGAGCAGCAGCGCGAACGCACGCCGGCGAACGGCAAGCTGTTCGCGCGGTCGCATACGACGGGCGGGCGCCGCTTCCATGGCTTCACCGAGGCACAGGTGTGCACGATCATCGGTGGCGACTACCACGACCAGTCGCGATGACGTCGTTGCGTCAGCGGGCGCCGCGCGGCGGTTCCCGGCCGCGCGCGCTCCGCGCCACCAGCAGGGCGGCGGTCACGGCGATGGCGTCTTCGACGACCCCCGTCTGGGTCTGTCCGTAGCGCGCGATCGCCCGCATGCGCAGGTCGAAGGTGGCATGGGCGGCCGCCACCGCGGCAGTCGCCCCGAGGAGTGCGCCCAACGCGCGCTGCTCGCGGGGGACCAGCGCG
>DATINB010000241.1:0-4398 GCA_035474775.1 Luteimonas sp. | reverse complement strand
TGCACCAGCCGCGCCAGCACGAGGATGGCGGCCGCCGCGGCGCCGATGGTGTCCACCGACGGCGTGACCGCGATGAGGAACGAGCACGCGGCCATCAGCGTGATCGACACCGCCAGTGCCTGGCGCCGGCCATAGCGGTCGGCGAAACGCCCGAAATACCACGCGCCGATCGGCCGCATCAGGAAGGTCACCGCGAAGATGGCCCAGATGAAGAGCGTGGCGTTGCGGTCGTCGGGCCGGAAGAACTTCGCCTCGAAGTAGCTCGCGAACACCGAGTACACGTAGACGTCGTACCACTCCACCAGGTTGCCGGCGGAGCCCTTGAGCGTGTTGGACACCGAGCGCCCGAGGGCCGGGGACCGGGGCTCGGGCGCGCTTGGCGCCGCAGTGGCGGGTTGCATGGCTGGCGGGGCTCCGTGGTCTTCGCAGGAGCCTACGGGAACGACGGGTCCCGTCCCAACCGGCAATCAGTCGGGCCGCGCGATGCCGCCGCCGCAGCCGGGCGGGCGCGGGTGATGGATCGCCTGGTTGCAGGCGTGCAGTTGCCGGGCCGCTTCGCGCGCACGGGTCATGTCGCCCACGCGCGCCCACCACTCCGGCGCCATCGTCAGCGACGTGCGGATCCGCTCGCGGTCCAGCGCATCGAACACCGCCGCCTCCGCATGCACGGCCACCGGCGGATTGCTGCTGACGATCAGGCGCACGCCGCCGCCCGGCAGTGCCTCCGCTTCGCTGATCACCAGCACGGTGGTCCATTCCGCGCGCATGTCGCGTCCATCCGCGTGGTACGCGACGACCATCCGGCCCGACTCCCAGCGGCTGGGAAACCCTGCAGTGCCGCCGTCCGGCGGTGTCGGTACGTCGATGGGGGCGAAGGTGATCTCGCGCGCGTCCGGGTGACGTTGCCTTGCAAGCGCACCCAGCGCGTCCCTGGCCATCGACGCAGGCGGGCCCGCCTGCGCGCTGGCCGCGCGCAGGTCCACGAACCATGTCGCAGACGGCAGGATCGCGATGCCCGGTGACCCGTCGGCGCGGGCCGCCGACCAGTCCAGGCAGGTCAGCGGCGTGGCCTGGCATTGCGCCGGCGACCCGGAAGCGTCGGAGGCATAGGGGTCGTCGAGGGACGGCCCGGGCTGCGGCACGGGAGCGGGGGTACCCGGCGCCCTGGGCAACGCGGCGATGCCCCCGCTGGCCTGCCAGTCCGCCGGAATGCGGATCGTCGCGAAGGCCATGGGCGCATCCGGCCAGGCAGAGTCCATCAGCTCGACCGTCTTCCAGGCGGGTGCGCGCGGCCCATCCCCGGCGGACTCGGCAGCGACGCCGGCGGGTGATTGCGTCGAGCCGCCGGCGTCGGCACGTGGTTCGGCGCAGCCGCTGCAGGCCAGCGTCATCGCAACGAGCACGTCCAGGCGGGTGGTGCGCCGCGACCCGGCCGTCATCGCGCGGCACCGGCGCCGTCATCGGCGGACCCACCCTGGGTGGGCAGCCCGGCCAGCGTCCACGCCTCCAGACCGCCGCGATACCAGAGCACGTTGCGCTGGCCCATGCGGATCGCGCGCAGCGCGGCGTTGTACGACATCCAGCACTGCACGCCCTGGCAATAGAACACCAGTGGCCGTGTGTCGCTGCCCCCGGTGGTCTGCTCGAGGAATGCACCGAACCCACGCTGGACATCGTCGTCGAAACCGCCGCCCTGGCCGGCGGGGGCGGCCTGGATCGCACCCGGCAGGTGTTCGGGGGCACCGTACACGTGGAACAGCAACGCCTTCGAAGCCGGATCCTTCAGCAGCTGCGCCAGCGCCTGGGTCCCGATCACCCGACCACCGGGGATGGACGTGGGCGTGGGCGCGTGCAGTGCGTCGCTTGGGCGCAAGTCCCGCTGCGGCGCCACGCCGTACTCCTGGCCTTCACCGGACGCGGCCGACGGCCGCGGCTGGAAGGCCGGCTTTCCTGCCTGCTGCTGCGCCCGGCGCGGCAGCGGGGCGGTCGTGGGCGCCGGCTGCATCCGCGGCTGCGGCGACCGCGGCGCATCACCGAAACTGTCCTGCGTCCATGCGTCCGATGCTGCCGCGAGGCTCGCCACCGCAATCGCCAGTGCAGTCGTGCAGCGCAGCGCCGCGCTCATCGCACCTGCTCCAGCTCGGTGCTGCCGGCCGGGTTGTCGTACGGATCGTCGGTGCTGAATGCACTGCCGTCCTGCCGCTGCAGCACGCGGTCGCCGCCGTGGATGCTCGAACGCACGTCGCCGCCATCGACGCCGCGGTAGGTGTCGTACTCACCGATGCCTTCCAGGTTCTGGCGCTGGATTTCGTCGTTCGTCGCCTGGCTATTGGCGTAGGTCTGCTGCCCGATCGCGAACAACTCGCCCTGCGTCTGCGAGCGGATCGCCGCGCGATCGGCCGCACCGCGTGCGTTGATGCGCCCCATCTCGCGTGCATGCCAGCTGGCGATACCGTTGCTCTGGCCGCGCGCGCGGTCCGATTCCGCGGCATTGAGCCGGCCACTCACCGAAGCGAACCACTGCGGATTCGGCCGCGCGGAAGCCGCGATCTGTTCGGCGATGGCGAAATCCAGCTGGCCGGCCGGCGCGCGCATGGCGGTGGTCAGGCCGGCGCTGGCGTTGGCCGTGCCCTGGACGCGGCTGGTGGTGACCGAGGTGGTCAGCACTTCGCGCATGTCGCGGCCGTCCTGCTGGAACGCGATCAGCACCTGGCCGGCGTCATAGTCGTAGGTGAAGCCCGCGGGCGGCGCCGGATTGGCGCGTGCGGCGGCCGCGAGCTGCTCGGCCTGGTCGGGCCGGTCTCGGTACTCGAGCACGCGTGCGCCGGGTCGCTGCCGTTGCACCAGGGTCGTCAGCCACTGGCGTGCGGTGGTGACCGGCAGGACCGGGCACGGATTCATGTCCACCGTGCCGCCGGGCACCTGCCAGGTGTAGCCCGGCAGCACCTCGTAGCCGTGGCTGCCATCGGCGGACAGCGCCCGGTACTGGATGCGCATCCGGTTGGACATGCATTGCGTGCCGTCGTCCCAGCCCACGCCGCCTTCCACGCGCCACCCGGCCGGCAGCGACACGGTCAGTGCCGTCTCGCCGCTGCGCAGATCGCGTACCTCGACCTGCTGCAGGGCACCGGCCGCGCCCTGCGACGGAACGCCCGCGGCAGCGCCGGCGCCGGCGCCGTCGACGCCTGCGCCGTCGCCGGCGGTTGCGAGCATCGCCGCGTCGGCGAATGCGGGCGCACTGGTCGCCGCCGCCGCACCGGCGGCCCCGAAGCGCGCCTCGGCGTCGGACGGGTCCGGCGCCGCGTTCCCGGCGCAGGCGGCCAGCGCGCAGGCGAGCGTGACCGTGGCGGAACTTCGAAGAATGCTGCGTTGGATCATGGCCCTGCTCCCCGGGGACGGAATGCCCGATGCAGGAAGAGGCGCAAGATGGCGACGGATCGGCTCACGGACCGCGCAGAGCGGGGAGCGGATACCGGATACCGGATAGTCGACCGCGGGTCGCAGACGCGCGCGCCGGCCGACGCCCGCCCTGAGCCGGTCCTGCAGTGCTTCACGCCTTGTGGGGGAGGACGCGATACCCCCGTGTCCATGGACCACGCCATGAACGAACGAGAGCGGCAGGACGGGCCGGACGACGCCGCGCACACCGGTGCCGGCGCCGACGACCCCGCGCGACGCCCGCAACACCGCCTGGCATTCGCCCGCTACCGCGACGCGTGGTCAGCGCTGATCGGCGAGGGCCGCGAACAGCCAGGTGCGCGCGGCCTGCCACTGCCGCTTGACCGTGGCCGGGGAGATGCCCAGCGCGGTCGCGGTCTCCTCGATGGTGAGGCCACCGAAGTAGCGCAACTCCACGACCCGTGCCTTGACGGCGTCGATGGCCTCGAGGCGCGACAGCGCGGCATCCAGCCCGACCACGTCGACCTCGCCGGCGCCATCGGCGATGTCGAGGTTGCTCAGGGTGACCCGCTCGCCACCGTCGCGCTTGCGGGCACTGCGCCGGCGCGCATGGTCGACGAGGATCTCGCGCATCAGCCTGGCGGCGACGGCGACGAAGTGCGCGCGGTCCTGCCACTCGATGCGGTCGAGTCCGCTGATGCGGAGGTAGGCCTCGTTGACCAGCGCGGTGGCCTGCAGGGTATGGTTGCGCCGCTCGCCGGCAAGCTGGCGTTGCGCGATGGCACGCAACTCGGGATACACCACCCCGACCAGGCGGTCGCGCGCGGCGAGGTCGCCGCCGCGCCAGGCCGCCATCAAGCCGGTGAACTCCCCAGTCATGCGATCGAGTCTAACAGCGGGCAAACGCCGGGCGACGGCGTCGCCAGGCCCGCCGATTTGCTACGGTCGCAGCGCCGCTCACGCCGGCAGGGGGATCCATCGGGATGAGCGCGGACGGCG
>DATINB010000240.1:0-6890 GCA_035474775.1 Luteimonas sp. | reverse complement strand
CCTTCAGCGTGTCGCGGGCGAGCACTTTATCCGGGGCGATTCGCAGCGCGCGAGATCGCACGCCGTCCAGCGACCGCCGCGGCCATCCCGCGGCGCAACGCCGCGCCCGGCCCGCACCGCTTCAGGCATCCGGGTCGCGATCACCGCGCGCGAACCAGCCGCCACCCGCACCATCGGGCACGCCGGCCTGCAGGCTGTCGCGGGTGTTCTTCTGCACCGCGATGGCGGCGAACAGGCTGAGCGCATAGGCCATTCCGTAGAACCCGCGCTCGCTGAGGCCCAGCGTCGCGTTCCACAGGCCGACGAACAGCAGCAGCAGTGCCGAGACCACCGCGAACCAGGCCAGGCCGTAATACAGGTTGCTGACGCGCATGCCCTCCATGCGGTCGCGGACGCTCTTCTGCACCGACACCGCCGCGAACAGTCCGTACAGGAGCAGCACGAAGTAGTAGCCCTTCTCGTTGAGCTGCATGGGCGCGTTCCACAACCCGATGAGGTACGCACCCATGCCCAGCCCCAGAGCGACCCAGGAGGCGCCGATGAAAGCCGCGGACGGTGCCCCGATACGCTCGGCCATGGTGATCCCCTGTGATGCCGGCTCCGGCTGGGTCGGCTGGCCGCGAGTATCGCCGAAACCACCCTGCCGTCCATTGCACCCCACCTGCCACGGCCCGTGCCTCGGAGGCCGGGACGACATGGTGCCGGAGATAGGAATCGAACCTACGACCTACGCATTACGAATGCGCCGCTCTACCAACTGAGCTACTCCGGCGTGTTGCGGTGTTGCCTTGCCGCATGGCGGCCGCCCGGATTGCCGCACGGGGCCGTGGATTCTAGGATTCGCGGCGGCGGCGGTCAATCCGGCGCGCCGGCACGCACTTTCGCCCTAAGATCGCCAAGGCGACCCATGGATGGCACCCTCGCCCCGTTCGTGCACGCAAGGACCGCAGATGCCGCTCACGTTCTGTTTGAAAGTGTTCGCCGCGTGCTGCGTCCTCGCTCTGGTGCCGTGCGCCGCGCAGGACCCGGCGCCCGGCCTGCCAGCCGTGGCCGCAGGCCGCGACGGCCCGGAGCGGAAGCCGGTTCCGCCCCCGACCATCGTCCAGCTCGACACGGTGACGGTGACCGGCCTGCAGCCCGGACCGGGCTTGTGGCGCGTGAGCAAGGGCGACCACCAGCTTTGGATCCTCGGATCGCTGTCGCCCCGTCCCGATCGCATCAGCTGGGATTCGGGACCGGTGCGCGAACGTGTCGCGGCTTCGCAGCAGGTGCTCCTCGAGCCGAAGTTCGTGGTCGACATGGACGTCGGCCTGTTCAAGATGGCGACACTCGGCATCCGCTTCCACCAGGCGCAGAAGAACCCGGATGGCCAGACCCTGGAGGACGTGTTGCCCGCCGATGTGTACGCGCGCTGGCAACGTGCCCGGCAGCAGTACATGCCGCGCAACGGCGGGGTCGAACGCAAGCGACCGCTGGTGGCCGCCGATGACCTGCTGGACGCGGCGCTTCAACGCAACGGCCTCACCGACGACACGCTGGTGGAGCCCGAAGTCATTGCCGAAGCGAAGTCCAAGGGCATCAAGGTCAGCCAGCCGCAGGTGACCACCCAGGTCGAGGACCCCCGCGCGGCCCTGCAGGAGGCGGCGAAAATCTCGTTGAACGACGTCCAGTGCCTGGTGGCCACGCTGGACGCCATCGACCAGGACCTGCCGCGCATCGTGACCAACGCCAACGCCTGGGCCATCGGCGACATCGAGCGCGTCAGCTTCGCGCAGCTCGAACGGCGTGACCGGCTGTGTTCGGATGCATTCAGCGGTGCTGAGTTCGCCCGCAAGCGTGGGATTCCCAATCTGCGCACCAGTTCCATGCAGCGGTGGCTGGATGCGGCGGACGTCGCCCTGCACCGCAATGCCAGCACCTTTGGCGTCGTGCCGCTCGAGGACATCGTGGCCATCGACGGGTATGCGGCCCGGCTCGCGGCCAAGGGCTACACCGTCGAGGCACCGTGAGCCGACGCCGGACGGCATCCCGCGCGCCGGTTGTGGCGGGACGACCGGACATGGCGGTGGACGGGCCGCGCATCGATCACATCGCGGCGGCGCTCATCGCCGTCGCGCTCAATGCGGCATGCGCCTGGCTTCTGTTCCGGGGGTCTCAGCCAGCGTCGGTGCCGGCGGCAGAGGCGCCCTTGCAGGTGGTCTGGATCACCCGGCCGGACACGCCGCGTGCCGGCCCCGCGGTGGACCCGCGACCCACTGCGCCGTTCCGTCGCCGCACACCGATTCAGGCCGGTACCGCGAAGCGCGTGCGACCGGTTCAGGCGCCGGCGCCCCCGCCGACACCGGCGCCCGTGCCGGCCGCCGCGGACGATGCGCCACGGCCTGCGATCGACTGGTCGCTCCGCCCCGCCGCGCGGACTGCAGCCGAAACGGAGGCTGCGCCGACCTTCGTGCCCGATCCACTGGGCAACCGGCGCCCGCTGCTCGGTTCGCAGCCGGACCGGATGGACCTGCGGTTCATCGACCGCTCGGTGGGTGGACGATTGCGCGAGATGTCACGGCTGTCGGTGTGTGGCGAACTCCGCAGGGCGATGCGCACGTCGGCGGCGTCCATGGCGGCAATCGAGGCCAGTCTGCGGCGCCACCGTTGCATCGACTGATGCGACGCATCAGGCCGTGCTGGTCCTCAGGTCGAGGGTGAGCACCGGCGCGGCGATCTGCGGATCCCGCGGCAGCAGCGCCAGCAACGCGCGCAGCTCGTCCTTGCCCAGCTCGACGTGTTCGGACGCTCGCCCCATGTGCTGGCGCACGAACTGCCAGTAGAGCAGTTCCGGTCGCATCACCGTCTCGTACTGGTCGAACAGCTCGCGGGTGACCCGATAATCCATGATCGGCACGGACCCGCCTGGCGCTTCGTGGTCGGGACCGGCCTCATGGACGATGCCGGTCCCGAACCACGTCTCGAATCCCAGTCCCTTGCCGTGCTGCCTGGCGACGACCGGCACGATCGTCGCGCCGGTCCTGCGCGCGAGCATGGCGGTGCCGAGCATCACGTTCATCTGCCGTCCGCAGAACGGAATGATTTCGGTGTGCTCCTCGTTCCTGAACACGTCCGGCATGATGACCACGACATCGCCATTCCGGAGCGCGCGCATCGCCTTCGCCATTCCCTGGCGCGTGTCGTGCACGACCTCGACGTTGTCACCGTCCCGGAAGATGACGCCGTGCAGGACGTCGAAGATCTCGTTGCCCTGGTGCGTGCTCGGCTGCCCGTAGAACACCAGCACGCGCCGGAAGGCACGCAACCGTTCCGCGAGGTGGATGATCGAGAAGATGTAGTGCCCATGGTGCGGAACCGCCAGCAGCGTGCCGTTGGCGCGGCCGGTGATGCTGGCGAGCCCTGCGTAGTCGGTGTGATCCACGGACGAGATGAGGGCCAGTGCGCGCTTTCGGTCGAGTCCCCTGATCAGCGTGCTGACCAGCAACTTCTGCAGATACCAGTGATAGAACTCGCCCAGGCGGGCGCCACCCTGCGCGCAGGCACGGCGCACCGCGACCTCGTCGGTCGCCGTCAACGGGGTGCGGACGAGCCGCTCCACGAACGGAAGGCGGCGTTCCGCCAGCCGCACGGGGCGTGCCAGCTGGACGAGCAGGCGGATCAGGGCGGGAGCAGGCGCCATCAGGCCTCCCGGGTCGCGATGTCGTGCTCGAGCGCGGCCACGGTGTCCCGCATCTGTCTGGCTTCCGGGTCGTCCGGCGACATCCGGAAGACATTGCTGATCGCCGACCGGAAGAAGCGCAGCTTGCGCCGCGCATCCGCCCGCCGACGCGCCGGCGAGCGCAGGCGTTGCAGGTGCCGCACCAGCCATGCATCTCCCAGCGTGTCGCATTCCAGCAGGTGCCTGGCGACGGCGGCCAGGACGACGGGTGTCGCCGTGCCCGGGGCGATGCGCCTGTAGCCACCAGGCGCCCACACGCCCAGGCAATATCCGTACTTCAGGTTGAGCACGGCCTCGAACGGCGACACGAAGGCATCGATCCGGTCGCCATGGACCAGGACATTGGCATCGGCCGCGGAAAGGATCTGATCGGAGAAGACCACGAGGTCCGGCCGCGAACCGGGTGCCGATGCCAGCCGGAGCAGGATGTCGGATGGACCGGTGGCACCGGGATGTGCGGCGTCGGCGACCAGCAGGATCGATCCCGCGTCACGCAAGCGGGCTGCCTCGGCGAGGTTGTCCGACGTGGTTGGCACCAGCAGTGCGACGGGTGGATCCGGGGTGCCCGGCGCGGTGGCGTCCGCATGCAACCGGGTGAGCCGCAACGACTCCGCGAGACTGCCGGTTCCGGTTGGACTCACGTGTCCACCCTCCCTGGTGGTCGTGACACGTGGCTGGCGGAGCGTCACCGCGCCGCCAGCCACGCCTGCACCATGCGCTGACGCTTAGTTCGGATCGGTCGGGTAGTTGTTCGACCCGCAGCAATCGCTTTCCATCGCGGCCATGTCGCCGGTCGCGACATCGAGCTTGGCGCGGCTCATGGTCGTGGCCGTCGCGTTGCCGTCGCGGATTGCGCTCTCGAGGAGATCGATCGTGGGTGCCATCGTGTTCATGCATTGCTCCTTGCGTGCCGAACCGCCATGGATGGCGGTCATCTGGGTGCATCCCAAATGCTCCGGGGCCTTCGCGCCAGCCGCGAGACTGCACGACAGCGCATGCGCGATTCCATTGCCCCCAGCGCTGATCGTATCGGGACCGCGCGGTCACCACAAGCCGGACCGCCTTCAATCAACCAGGTGCAACCGCAGCTCCTTCGGCAGCGCGAACACCATGTTCTCCGGCTCGCCATGCAGTTCGCGCACGCCACCGGCACCGAGTTCCTGCAGGCGATCCAGCACGCCCTGCACCAGGACGTCCGGGGCCGAGGCGCCGGCGGTGACGCCGATATGGCGGCGTCCGGCGAGCCAGCGCGGATCGATCTCGGCCGCACCGTCGATCAGGTACGACGCCACGCCCTGGCGCTCGGCCAGTTCGCGCAGGCGATTGGAGTTGGAGCTGTTGGGCGACCCGACCACCAGTACCAGGTCGCATTCGGCGGAGAGTTCGCGCACCGCGTCCTGCCGGTTCTGCGTGGCGTAGCAGATGTCGTCGTTGCGTGGGCCCTGGATGGCCGGAAAGCGCGCCTGCAATGCCCCGATCACGCCACGGGTGTCGTCCACGGACAGCGTGGTCTGGGTGGTGTAGGCGAGGTTCGCGGGCTGCGAGACGTCGAGGCGCTGGACATCGGCGATGTCCTCGACCAGGTAGATGCGCCCGGTGCCGCATTCGCGGTCCCACTGCCCCATGGTGCCTTCCACTTCCGGGTGCCCGGCATGGCCGATCAGCACCACGTCGCGGCCGGCGCGGCAGTGCCGCGAGACCTCCAGATGCACCTTGGTCACCAGCGGGCAGGTGGCGTCGAAGACCTTCAGGCCGCGGCGCTCGGCTTCGGCGCGCACGCCCTGCGACACGCCGTGGGCGCTGAAGATGACGGTGGCGTCGTCGGGCACCTCGTCGAGCTCCTCGACGAACACCGCGCCGCGCGCCTTGAGGTCTTCGACGACGAACCGGTTGTGCACCACCTCGTGACGGACGTAGATCGGCGCACCGAGCGTCTCGATGGCGCGCTTGACGATCTCGATGGCGCGGTCGACGCCGGCGCAGAAGCCACGGGGATTGGCGAGGACGATGTCCATGCCGGCATTCTACCCTTGGCCCGCCCCGCCATCGCCGGCACCGTTCACGGGGGGCTTGGCCTGGAACAACCCGAAGATCGCGATGCCGATGGCGCCGCCCACGATCGCCGCGTCGGCGATGTTGAACGCCGGCCAGTAATGGTCGCGCCAGTGCCATTGCACGAAATCGATGACGTGCCCGTGCAGCAACCGGTCGATCACGTTGCCGATGGCGCCCCCGATCACCAGCGCGAACGGCAGGGCGGTGCGCCAGTCGCGCCGCGCCGTGCGTGCGAGCCAGACGGTCAGCAGCGAGCAGATCGCGAAGGCCAGCACGGTGAAGAACCACTTCTGCCAGCCGCCGGCATCGGAGAGGAAGCTGAAGGCGGCCCCGGTGTTGTAGGTGCGGTACCAGTTCCAGACGCCTTCGATCACCGGCACGGCCTGGTACTCCGGCAGGCGGGTCAGGACCCACTGCTTGCTGATCTGGTCGAGCACGATCACGACCGCCGACACGGCCAGCCACGGCAGGGCGTTGCGCGCGACGCGGGCCATCAGAAATACCTCCGTTCTTCGCCGGGGCCACCGAGGTTGAGCACGCAGCGCGCGCACAGCGCGGGGTGCGTGGCGTCCTGCCCGATGTCGGCACGGTACTGCCAGCAGCGCACGCACTTGCAGTTCGAGGTCTTCACCGCGCTCACGGTGACCGCCTGGTCGGTGCCGGCCTCCACGCGGACATCGCCGCTGATCAGCAGGAAGCGCAGCTCGTCGGCAAGCGGCTCCAGCCAGGCCAAGTCGCCGGCCGATGCATGCAGCGTGATGTCGGCCTCGAGCGCGGCGCCGATCGTGCCCGCTGCCCGCATCGGCTCGAGCACCTTGGCGACCTGCTCGCGCAGGGCCAGCAGGCGCTCGAACTGCCCTGCCCCGGGCTGGATGGACGCTGGCATGCTGGTCAGACCGTCGTACCAGGTCGCGAACAGGACGTTGGCGGCGCGCGGACCATCCGCCGGCGCTGGCAGATGCCCCCACAGCTCGTCGGCCGTGAAGCTGAGCACCGGTGCCAGCCAGCGCACGAAGGCCTCCGACACGTGGTACATCGCGCTCTGCGCCGAACGCCGGCCGCGCGAATCCTCCGGCATGGTGTACAGCCGGTCCTTGGTCACGTCCAGGTACAGCGA
>DATINB010000239.1:0-3703 GCA_035474775.1 Luteimonas sp. | reverse complement strand
GTAGGCGACCAACGCGCGGATCGCGGCGCGCGCCCGTGGCGCCGCAGCGATCATGGCAAGGCGACGGGATACGACCCGAGCACGCGCACCGCGCCCGAGAAGCCGTCGATCTCGGCCAGCGCATCGCGCACCGGCGCCTCGTCGGCATGGCCTTCCACGTCGATGAAGAATGCGTACTGCCAGAGCGCGCCATGCGCGGGCCTGGATTCGATGCGGCCCATGCTCACGCCGCGTCGTGCCAGCGGCTCGAGGATCCGGAACAGGGCGCCCGGCTGGTCATGGACCGACACCATCAACGACGTGCGGTCGCGGCCAGAGGGTGGGAACGCGGCACGCCCGATCACCAGGAAGCGCGTGGTGTTGTCGCTGCGATCCTCGATGGGACCGGCGACCACCTTCAGCCCGTAGACGTTCGCGGCGGTTTCGCCGGCGATCGCGCCGGCATCGTCTGCGCCGCGCGCGCGGCGCGCGCCTTCGGCATTGCTGGCCACCGCGTGCGTGTCGGCCTGCGGCAGGTTGTGGCGCATCCAGTTCTTGCATTGCGCGAGCGACAGGCCATGCGAGTACACGCGTTCGATGTCCTCGATGCGGCCGCTGCGCGACAACAGGTACTGGTGCACGCGCAGCTCGACCTCGCCACAGATCATCAGCGGCGAGGTCAGGAACAGGTCGAGGGTGGACTGGATGGTGCCCTGCCCCGAATTCTCCACCGGCACCACGCCGAAGTCGGCCGCGCCGGCGGCCACCTCGTCGAACACCTCCTCCACGCTGGACAGCGGCAGGCCCTGCGACGAGTGACCGAAGTGCTTGTGCACCGCCTGCTGCGAGAAGGTGCCTTCCGGGCCGAGGTAGCCGATGCGCAGCGGTTCCTGCTGGGCCAGGCAGGCGGACATGATCTCGCGGAACAGGCGCACGAGCACGGCGTCCTCGAGCGGCCCCTCGTTGCGGTCCACCACGCGTCGCAGGACCTGTGCCTCGCGCTCGGGCCGGTAGTAGTCCACCGCCGCCGCGAGCGTGCCCTTGGCCTGGCCGACTTGCCGCGCCCACTGCGCGCGCTCGGCGATCAGCGCCTGGATCCGCCGGTCGATGCCGTCGATCTGCTCGCGGATCGCGCCCAGCTCCGGCGCGGCGCCGTCCGGCGACCCCGGTGCGGCCGGCGCCGGTGCGCGGTCCGCGGAAGGCGCTGTATCAGCCATGCCGTTGCTGGAACGCCTGCATGTAGCCGACCAGCGCCTGTACGGCATCCACCGGCAGCGCGTTGTACAACGACGCGCGCATGCCGCCGAGCACGCGGTGCCCCTTCAGGCCGATCAACCCGGCCTCGCGGGCCCCGGACAGGAACGCCGCGTCCAATGCGGGATCGGCCAGGAAGAACGGCACGTTCATGCGCGAGCGCACCGCGACGTCGACCTGGTTGCGGTAGAAGCCCCCGGATCCGTCGATGGCGGCGTACAGGCGCGTGGACTTGTCCAGGCTGCGCGCGGCGAACTCGCGGGTTCCGCCCTCGGCCAGCATCCACTTGAACATCAGCCCGGCCAGGTACCAGTTCCAGGAGGGCGGCGTGTTCAGCATCGAGTCCTGCGCGAGGTGCAGCCGGTAGTCGAAGATGTCGGCGCGCGGCTGCCCGGCGCGCTCGAGCAGGTCGCGCCGCACGATCACCACGGTGATGCCCACCGGCCCCAGGTTCTTCTGGGCCCCGGCGTAGATCAGACCGTAGCGGGCGATGTCCAGTGGCTCGGATGCGATGCTGGAACTGAAATCGGCGAACAGCGGCACGGCGCCGGTCTCCGGTGCCGGCGTGCCCCATGCCGGCCGGTACTCGACGCCATGGATGGTCTCGTTGGCGGTGATGTGCACGTAGGCGGCATCGGTCGACAACCGCCAGCCGTCGCGCGCCGGGATGCTCCGGAAGCCGGTGTCCTCGCTGCTGGCCGCGATGTTGACGTCGACGTAGGCGCCCACCTGGCGGAGCGCGGTGCGGCCCCAGTGTCCGCTGACCACGTAGTCGGCGCGTTGCCCCGCGGCCGCGAAATTGAGCGCGATCAGTGCCTGTTGCGTGGTCGCCCCGCCGGACAGGAACAGGACCGCGTAATCGTCGGGCACCGCCAGCAGGTCTCGGAGATCCGAGTCGGCCTCGGCGGCCACCTGCATGAACTCGGGTCCGCGATGGCTGAGTTCGACGATCGACGCCCCCGCTCCGCCCCACTCCAGCATGTCCGCCGCCGCCTGGCGCAGGACGCTTTCCGGCAGCGCCGCCGGGCCTGCACTGAAATTGAACGCCCGCGCCATGGCAGTCGATCCTTGCTTGGATTGTCGGTACGGTGACACCGTGGTCGGTAGAGTATGCCGCACCGCAACACCTCCCTGCCCCAGGTCCCCGGCAGGCCGCTGCTCCGCCAAGGAGAGTCCCGATGTCACTGCGCGACCTGTTGCGGATCCCTGCGTCCGAAATCACCGACGAAGCCGTCTACCGCGACCGGCGCCGCCTGTTGGCCGGCCTCATGGCAAGCCCCGCGGTGGTGCTCGCGGGCTGCGCCGACGCACAGCCTCCCCCGCCTCCCAAGGCCGTGGTCACCCCGGCCCAGGCCAAGTCGGGTTTCCGGACCAGCGAGGCGCTGACCCGCTTCGAGGATGCGACCAGCTACAACAACTTCTACGAATTCGGCACCGGGAAGGCCGACCCCTCGCGCGCGAAGAAGACCCTGCGCACCTCGCCGTGGCGCGTCGCGGTGGGCGGCGAGTGCGCCCGGCCCGGCACCGTCGAGCTGGCCGACCTGCTCAAGGGCGTGGCGGTCGAAGAGCGGATCTACCGCCTGCGTTGCGTGGAGGGATGGTCGATGGTGATCCCCTGGACGGGGGTATCGCTGGGCAGCGTGCTCAAGGCGTTCCAGCCGACCTCGAAGGCGAAGTTCGTGTCCTTCACCACGTTGGCGGACCCGCGCCAGATGCCGGGCATCGGTTACCGCTCGATCGACTGGCCGTATCGCGAAGGGCTGCGCATCGACGAGGCCATGAATCCGCTGGCGATGCTCGCCACGGGCCTCTACGGCAAGCCGCTGCCGCAGCAGAACGGTGCGCCGCTGCGCCTGCTGGTGCCCTGGAAGTACGGCTTCAAGAGCATCAAGTCGATCGTCGCCATCGAGTTCGTGGAGTCCATGCCGCGCACCGCCTGGCACGACCTGCAGCCGTCCGAATACGGGTTCTTCGCCAACGTGAACCCGGCGGTCGACCACCCGCGCTGGAGCCAGAAGACCGAACGCCGCATCAGTGGCACGGCCAGCAAGCTGTTCGCCGAACGCGTGCCCACCCGCGTGTTCAACGGCTACGGCGAACAGGTCGCCGGCATGTACGCCGGGCTCGATCTCAAGAAGTGGTACTGATGGCGGTACCCACCGCGCGCGCCGTCACCGCGGCCAAGGCGGTGCTGCACGCACTCGCGCTGGCGCCGATGGGGCTGCTGGCCTGGCGGTTCTGGCAGGTGTACAGCGGGTCCGACATCGATGCGCTGGGCGCCGAACCGGTGGCGGCGATCGAGCACGAACTCGGGCTGTGGGCGCTGCGCCTGCTGATGGTGACGCTGGCGATCAGCCCGTTGCGGCAGTTGACCGGCCAGGCGGTCCTGCTCCGCTTCCGGCGCATGCTCGGCCTGTACGCCTTCGCCTACGCGACCCTGCACCTGCTCGTCTACCTGGGTCTCGACCTT
>DATINB010000238.1:0-7988 GCA_035474775.1 Luteimonas sp. | reverse complement strand
GCGGACTTGCGCTGGCCGGCTGCAGCAAGGACACCCCAGCCCCGACGCCGGTGCCGCCCGTCGCGACCGCGCCTGCCCCCGCACCGGTGCCTGCACCGGCGCCGACGCCGCCCGCGCCCGCCGTCACCGTGACCACCGTCGACCTGGGCAATGCCGTTGGCGACGACAAGCGCGTCACCACGCCCGCGACGACGTTCGCCAAGACGGACACCATCCATGCGTCGGTCGCGACCACGGCCGTGGATGCCGCTGCGCCGTCCACCGGGAAGCTGACCGCACGCTGGACCTACCAGGATGGCCAGCTGGTCGACGAGCTGAGCCAGGACTACAGCTTCACCGGCACCGGCACCACCACCTTCCAGGTCAGCAACCCCGATGGCTGGCCGCTGGGCAAGTACAAGCTGGAGATCCTGCTGGACGGCACGCTGGTGCAGACGCGCGAGTTCGAGGTCAAGTAGCACGGCGTCCACGGAGAGCACGGCGCCCCATGGCGCGCGGCCCTGCCTGGGTCGCGCTTCGTGGTCGGGCCACCGCGTTTTGCCGCTGTCGGCAGGAACCGCGACAATGGCCGCCCGCATTCCGCCGCGCGCCCCCGCACGCGGCCTTCCTGGAGAGCCCGATGTCCGATTTCACCCCGGCAGTGCCCGCCGACGGCGCCAAGATCACCAAGTCCGCCAATGGCCTGCATGTCCCCGATCGCCCGATCGTGCCCTTCATCGAGGGCGACGGCATCGGCCCGGACATCTGGCGCGCCAGCGTGCGCGTGCTGGACGCCGCGGTGGACAAGGCCTACGGCGGCAAGCGGAAGATCGAATGGATGGAAGTGCTGGCCGGCGAGAAGGCCTTCGACGCCACCGGCAACTGGCTGCCCGATGACACGGTGGCCGCCTGCCGCGAATACCTGGTGAGCATCAAGGGTCCGCTGACCACGCCGGTCGGCGGCGGCATCCGCTCGCTCAACGTGGCGCTGCGGCAGATGCTCGACCTGTACGTGTGCCTGCGCCCGGTGCGCTGGTTCGAGGGCGTGCCGTCGCCGGTGAAGAAGCCGGGCGACGTCAACATGACCATCTTCCGCGAGAACACCGAGGACATCTACGCCGGCATCGAGTTCGAGCCCGGCTCGGCCGACGCGCAGAAGCTGCTCGACTTCCTGCAGGCCGAATACCCGAAGGCGTTCGACAAGATCCGCTTCGGCACCCAGGACAAGGTGGATGCCTGGGGCAAGGCGCTCGCCGCGGTGGACATGCCGGTCGGCAACGCCACGGTGCAGGTCGGCCTCGGCATCAAGCCGGTCAGCTACCAGGGCACCGCGCGGCTGGTGCGCAGCGCCATCGAGTACGCCATCGCCGAGGGCAGCCAGTCGGTGACCCTGGTGCACAAGGGCAACATCATGAAGTACTCCGAAGGCGCGTTCCGCGACTTCGGCTACCAGGTGGCGCGCGAGCAGTTCGGCGCGGTGGAGCTCGATGGCGGCCCTTGGCACGTGATCCCGGACGGCAAGCCGGGCGCGGGCATCGTGATCAAGGACGCCATCGCCGATGCCTTCCTGCAGCAGATCCTGCTGCGCCCGAAGGAGTACGACGTGGTCGCCACCCTCAACCTCAACGGCGACTACCTCAGCGACGCGCTGGCGGCGCAGGTCGGCGGCATCGGCATCGCGCCGGGCGCCAACATCAACTACGTCACCGGCCACGCGGAGTTCGAGGCCACCCACGGCACCGCGCCCAAGTACGCCGGCCAGGACAAGGTCAACCCGGGCTCGGTGATCCTGTCCGGTGAAATGATGCTGCGCTACATGGGCTGGACCGAGGCCGCCGACGCGATCATCGCCGGCATGAACAAGGCCATCGCCAGCAAGCGCGTGACCTACGACTTCGCGCGGCTGATGGAGGGCGCCACCGAGGTCAGGTGCAGCGAGTTCGCGGACGGAATCATCGCCAGCCTCTGATACGCCCGCTTTTTCGCATCGACGCCCGGGCCCGCCCGGGCGTTTTCATGCGTGCCGTGGTCCTTCGTTGCACGCCCGCCCGCGTAGTCTGGCGCGCCGGCTTTCCACCACCCTCAAGGTGCCGGCCGCGGTGTGGCCGGCGTGACGCGACGCGCGCACGGGCGCCGGTAGACTCCCGCGTCGACCCGCCACCGGAGCCCTCCATGCCCCCTATCGAGATCGTGCGTTCGGAGACCGGCGTGCCGGGGCTCGACGACATCCTGCACGGGGGCTTGATCGGCGGGCGGCTGTACCTGCTGGATGGCAATCCGGGTGCCGGCAAGACCACGCTGGCCCTGCAGTACCTGCTGGAGGGCGTGCGCCAGGGCGAGCGCTGCCTGTACGTGACCCTGTCCGAAACCCGCGATGAACTCGCCGCGGGGGCGGCCTCGCATGGCTGGTCCCTGGATGGCATCGAGGTGGTCGAACTGATCGCCGATGCCGGCGACCTGGACGGCGACCAGGACCTCACGATGTACCACCCGTCCGAGGTCGACCTCACCGAGACCACGCGCAAGGTGCTGGATGCGGTCACCCGCTACCGGCCGCAGCGGATGGTGTTCGATTCCCTGTCGGAGTTCCGCCTGCTGGCGCAGAGTTCGCTGCGTTACCGGCGCCAGATCCTGGCCCTCAAGCAGTACTTCATCGGCCGCGACTGCACGGTGCTGCTGCTCGACGACCGCACCGCCGAGGGCCCCGACCTGCAGTTGCAGAGCATCGCGCACGGGGTGCTCTCCCTCGACAACGCCTCGCCGCCCTACGGCCGCTCCCTGCGCCACCTGCAGGTGGTCAAGTTCCGCGGCAGCGACTTCCGCAGCGGCTACCACGACTTCGCGATCCGCCGTGGCGGGCTGGAGGTCTATCCGCGGCTGGCGGCGCGCGAGCACCTGGCGCGCTTCACCCGCGAATCGGTCCCCAGCGGCATCGAGCGCCTCGATGCGCTGTTCGGCGGCGGCATCGACCGCGGCACGTCGACGTTGCTGATCGGACCGCCCGGCACCGGCAAGTCGACGGTGGCGCTGCAGTACGCGACCTCGGCCGCGGCACGCGGCGATCATGCCGCGGTGTTCGCATTCGAGGAGACCCGCGCGCTGCTGGTCGCACGCGCCGAAGGTCTCGGCATGCGGCTGCACGAGGGCAGCGGGCCCGGCGAGGTGATGGTGCGGCAGATCGATCCGGCCGAGATCGCGCCGGGCGAGTTCGCGCACCTGGTCCGCCAGGCGGTGGAGCGCGACGGCGCCCGTGTGATCGTGATCGACAGCCTCAACGGCTATCTCAACGCCATGCCGGAGGAGCAGTACCTGACCGCGCAGCTGCACGAGATGCTGTCCTACCTCAACAACCGCGGCGTGGCCACGTTCCTGGTCGCGGCGCAGAGCGGCATCATGGGTTCGGCCATGCGCTCGCCCATCGACGCCAGCTACCTCGCCGATGCCGTGGTCCTGCTGCGCATGTTCGAGCACGCCGGCAAGGTCAAGAAGGCGATTTCGGTGCTCAAGAAGCGCAGCGGCATGCACGAGGAGACGATCCGGCAGATCTCCTTCGATGCAGGCGGGATCCACCTCAGCGAACCGCTGATGAACCTGCGCGGCGTGATGTCCGGCGTGGCGATGGACGTGTCCCTGCAGCCCATTTCCACCGACGTCGCGCCCGTCCGGGGCTGAACCGCGTGCTCGACCTGCGCGTGCTGATCGTCGCCCCGACCCGCCGCGATGGCGAGGTCACACGTCGCCTCCTGCACGCGTCGGGCGTGGACAGCGAGGCCTGCGCCGATCTGCGCGCGCTGGTGACCGAGCTGCACCGTGGCGTCGGCGCGCTGGTGCTCACCGACGCCGCGATCGCCCAGCCTGATTTCGTCCGCGTGGTGGAAGCCCTCGGCGCGCAGCCGGCGTGGTCCGACGTGCCGGTGGTGGTGCTGTGCCAGGACCGCTCCGAGGCGCCCGCAAGCACGCGTGCACTGCAGTTGCTGACCAACGTCACCCTGCTCGATCGCCCGGCCTCGTCGCGGTCGATGATCAGCGCGGTCCAGGCGGCGTTGCGGGCGCGCCGCCGGCAGTACCAGATCCGCGACCAGCTGGCGCAGCAGCAGCGGGCCGAGGACGCGCTGCGCGAGGCGGACCGCCGCAAGGACGAGTTCCTGGCGACGCTTGCACACGAACTCCGCAACCCGCTGGCACCGATCCGGACCGGGATGCAGGTGCTGGCGCGCGTGCCCGCCGGCAGCGACCAGTTCGCGGAACTGCAGCGCATGATGGAGCGCCAGCTGGTGCAGCTGGTCAAGCTGATCGACGAGTTGCTCGACGTGTCGCGCATCTCCACCGGCAAGGTGGTGCTGCAGCGCGAGACGGTGGACATGCGCGCGATCGTCGAAGCCGCGCTGGAGGGCAGCCAGCCGGTCCTGGACGCCGCCCGCCACGTGGTCAGCGTGCGCTTGCCACCCGCGCCGGTCTGGGTGCACGGGGATCCCTCGCGCCTGGCCCAGGTGGTGGGCAACCTGCTGACCAATGCCGCCAAGTACACGCCGGCGGGCGGCGCCATCGACGTGGTGCTGGACGTCGAGGACGGCCAGGCGGCGGTGCGCGTGAGCGACAACGGCGTCGGCATCCCGGCGGACATGCTCGAGCAGGTCTTCGTGATGTTCACCCAGGTCGACCGCACGCTCGACCGTGCCCAGGGCGGGCTCGGCATCGGTCTGTCGCTGGTGCGGCGGCTCATGGACCTCCATGGTGGATCGGTGCATGCGACCAGCCCGGGCCTGGGGCGGGGCAGCACCTTCACCGTGCGCCTTGCCACCACCGGCACTGCGCCGCCGCAGGTTCCGGCCGAGATCGCGCCGACCAGCGCGGCCGGCATGCGGCGGCTGCGGGTGCTGGTGGTCGACGACAATGCCGATGCCGCCGACTCCCTTGCCCTCTCGCTCGAACTCGATGGCTATCGGACTCGCACCGAATACAGCGGTGAGGCCGGGCTGCAGGCGGTCGACGAGTTCGACCCGCACGTGGTGCTTTGCGACATCGGCCTGCCCGGGATCGGCGGCTATGAAGTCGCCACCCGCCTGCGCGCGGATCCCCGCCATGCCGGCCTCCTGCTGGTCGCGGTGACCGGGTGGGGAAGCGAGGAAGACCAGGCGCGCTCGCGTGCCGCCGGCTTCCAGGTGCATCTGGTGAAGCCGGCCGGCCTGGACAGCGTGGCGGGCATCCTGCAGCGGGAAGAGACCCGCCTGCATGCAGCGGGCGCGGTGTGAGCCGACCGCTGCCCGGCGCGGCCACCGACGCAGCCGGGCGCGGCGCGGGCCGTGCTATGGCACCCTGCCACCCCAACCCCACGTCCGGAGCGCCCATGCCACGTCCCTTCCTGCCGGTCCTGCTGCTTTCGGCCACGCTGCTCGCCACCGCCTGTGCCACGTCGGCGAGCCCGGGCGAAGCGAACGGCGGCGCCGCCACCGAGGGCCGCGGCGCCAGCGCGCGCGCGCCCGACCCGTTGCTGGACGCGGCGATCGCCAGCGATACCCGCACGCCCGCGAACGTCGTCCGCGATGCGCACCGCCATCCCCGTGAGACGCTTGCGTTCTTCGGCGTGGAGCGCGGCGATACGGTGGTTGAAATCACCCCCGGCGGTGGCTGGTATGCGGAGATCCTGGCGCCGTACCTCCGCGATGGCGGGCGCTATGTCGGCGCGGTCGTGGACCCGGCCGCGGTGCCGGAAGGCCGGCAACGCGATTACAACCAGAAGACCCGCGCCGCCCTCGAAGCAAAGTTCGCAGCGGCGCCGCAGCTCTACGGGCGTGCCAGCCTGGTCGGTTACGACCCTGCGCAGGCGACCTTCGGGCCGGCGGGGTCGGCGGACGTGGTGTTGACCTTCCGCAACGTGCACAACTGGCGCGCGGCGAGCCAGGCCGAGGGCATGTTCCGGGGCTTCTTCGCGGTGCTGAAACCAGGCGGCGTGCTCGGCGTGGTCGAGCACCGCGCGCGCGCCGACGTGCCGGCCAACGACGAGACCGGCTACGTGGGCGAGGCGCAGGTGATCGCGCTGGCGGAAGCAGCCGGGTTCCGGCTCGACGCCCGCAGCGAGGTCAACGCCAACCCGCGCGACACGCGCGACCATCCGAATGGCGTGTGGACGCTGCCGCCGGTCGGCCGCCACGATGCCGAGGACGCGCAGAAATACGCCGCCATCGGCGAGAGCGACCGCATGACGCTGCGGTTCGTGAAGCCCTGAGGCCGGGCGCGGGGGGCACGGACCCGGGTCGCGGCAGGGGCGCGGCACGCACGCGTGGCGCGCCCCTGCTCATCGCGTTCAACAAGCCGCACGGGGTGCTGTGCCAGTTCACCGATCGCAGTGCGCCACCGCGGCCGACGTTGGCCGGATTCGGCCTGCCCGCGGGGGTCTACGCGGCGGGCCGCCTGGACCACGACAGCGAAGGCCTGCTGCTGCTGACCAACGACGGTCGTCTGGCGCACGGCATCACCGAACCCGGACGCGCGGTCCGCAAACTCTACCGTGTGCAGGTGGAGGGGCAGCCCGACGCGGAGCAGTTGGCCGCATTGCAGGACGGGGTGGTCCTCAACGACGGCCCGACGCGCCCGGCCACCGTGCGCAGGCTCGGCGAGGACCCGGTGCCATGGCCGCGAGACCCGCCGGTCCGCGTCCGTCGCGCGATTCCCGTGGCGTGGCTGGAGCTCGGGATCACCGAAGGACGCAATCGCCAGCTGCGGCGGATGACCGCCGCGGTCGGGCTGCCCACGCTGCGGCTGGTCCGCTGGGCGATCGGCGGGATCGCACTCGATGGGCTCGCGCCCGGCGAGTGGCGCACCGCGGACCCTGGGCGGCTGCATCCTTCTTCAGGTACCTGAGCAAGGTATCTGCGAATCCCGGCTGCCGGGGCGTCCCGCGACTGCGGATGCGCACGCCATCTCTGCTAACGTGCGCGTCCATCTTGCGTATTCAGCTTGGTGCGTTTGGCGTGGGCAGAAGGAGCAGCAGCCGACCATGACACCTGCGGCTTCCAACGCGAGTGGACGGATCCTGGTGGTCGACGATCAGCCGGCGAACCTGCGCGTGGTGAGCGCATTGCTCGCACGCCATGGCTACGACGTGGTGGTGGCATCGAACGGCGAGGAAGCCCTCGCCATCGCATCGGCGCAGGTCCCGGACCTGATGCTCCTCGACATGATGATGCCCGGCATGGACGGGTTTGCACTGCTGGGCGAAGTGAAGCAGCGGCCCGAGCTGCTGCGGCTGCCGGTGGTGTTCCTCACCGCCGCGCAGGACCGCGAACTGCTGCTGCGCGCGTTCGACTCCGGGGCGGTCGACTACGTGACCAAGCCGTTCATGCCCGAGGAACTGCTGGCGCGCGTCAATGCGCACGTCGGGCTGAAGCTCGCCCGCGACCGCCTGGAACGGGTGGCGCGGGAACGCCAGGAGCTGGTGAACCTGGTCGCGCACGACCTCAAGAATCCGCTGACCAGCGTGCTGTTCGCCAGCGACATCCTGCTCAGCGACGGCGTGCGCCCGGAGCGCGTGCCGCGCTACCTGCAGATGATCCAGGACAGCGCCCAGGATGCACTGGGCTACATCAAGCGCTATCTCGAGACGCAGGCCGACAGCGCCGCGCACCGGCGCAGTGCGGCGATGGCGCACGTGGCGCTGGACGAGGTGGTCAACTGGATCGTCGGGCGTTACGCGCTGCAGCTGGAGGGGCGCGGCCAGCAGCTGCGCGTCGGCGGCGGCCCGTGCGAGGGCGTGGTGGCGATCGATGGCCTGGTGCTGCGGCAGGTCGCCGAGAACCTGATCAGCAACGCGATGAAGTACGCACCCGGCAGCGACGTGGACCTGTCCACGCGCAACAGCTCACCCGGCTTCTGGCAGCTGCTGGTCGAGGATCGCGGTCCCGGGATCCCGACCTCGCGGCAACGCGAGCTGTTCCGTCCGTTCGTCCGCCTCACCGAGACCGACCCCACCGATGGCGGCATGTCGAGCGGCCTCGGCCTGTCACTGGCCA
>DATINB010000237.1:0-2612 GCA_035474775.1 Luteimonas sp. | reverse complement strand
CGGTTCCCTCGTCGGCGGGCTCGTCGGCACCTTCTTCGGCGGTCCGGCCGGCGCGGCCATTGGCCAGCAGATCGGATCATGGCTGGGCGGCGCGATCGGCGGCGATTCCGGCGGCGGTGCCAGCAGCGGCGGCTTCGATTTTGGCTCCCTGTTCGACGGCTTCGTCAACAGCGGGTTCGTCGACGGCTTCGGCAGCTGATCCATGTCGGACCCGTCTGCTCCGCGCAATCGCGACGAGCTGGCCGAGCGCCTGGCCGAGCTCCGGCAGCAGGGCGTCGTGGATGTCGCGGAGGAGTCGCGGCTCCTCCAGCATTACGACGAGATGCTGCGTGACGTGGAGGCGGAAAAGGCGACCCTCGAGCCCGAGTACACGCGGCGACTCGCGGAGGATGGCAAGGACTCCGCCGATGCGTGGCTCAAGGACATCGGTTACCAGCTGGGCCGGCGGCTGGGCGAGGCGACCCGCACCATCACCGACCAGCTGCGGGTCGTGACGGGCTGACCGCTGCGTCCAGCGCCGACGATACGAGGGCCGGCTGGCAGCAGTCGGCCCTTGTCGCGTCCGGACGCGGGCTTGACCGATCGTTCACCGGCCTTGGGGTGCCATCCACCCTGGCAACGAGCTGGAGATGGCATGTCGTACAGCACGAAATCAGGACTGCTGGCTCTCGTGCTTGGCCTGCCCTGCGCCGGGGCGGGTGCGCAGGACTACATGGGTCCGTCCATCGACTACGTGGGCAACCACATCAGTGCATCGCAGTTCCGTGGCCAGATCGAGCGCGGCCAGGTGCAGTCGAAGCGCCCCGCGGAGCGGCAGGGCGCCGGCGCCAGTCCCAGGCCGGGCGCGCACGCGGGATCCCGTGGTCCCGACGCAGCCCACGCCTCGACCATGCGCGCACTGGCCTTCAAGCCGTCCGCGGCGGCCTCGGCACGAATCCGTGCCGCAATGGCCACGGCCCTGTCCGGCAGCACCACGCCGGATGCATTGCCGGCCACGCGGCTGCTGCATGCCACGTTCAAGGCCCATCCCCGCTTTCGCAGCCTGCTGGCGGCGCAACTGGGCACGGAGGAGGGCAGGATCCGTGAACGTCTGCGCGCCGGGGTGCTGCAGTCCGCATTCGAACAGGAACTGGACCGGTACGGGTATTCGTCGACCAACATGGGCGATGTCAACAACGCCTACATGATCCACGCCTGGGGCCTGGTCAACAATGTCCGCATCGACCGCAATGCGGTGTTCGCCGGACAGCGCGCCAAACTGCAACGTTCGATCCGGGACGGACTGCGCGCCCCCGACATCGGCGACGTAGAGAAGCAGGAATACTGCGAGGTGGTGGGGATGTTGACCATGCTCACCGGCAGCGCCTGGAACAAGGCCACACCCGCCGACAAGCCGATCCTGCAGGCGGGCATGCGCGACATCGCGCGGCGCATGGGGCTCGACCTGAGCGCGGTCAAGCTCACCGCGAGCGGCTTCAGCGGGTGACCGTGCACGGCGCCCTGGAGCGGATGCGTGCCGCATGCAGGGGACCTAGGGTCCAACCTAGCTGTCAGCCGCGGCGCGTTGCTTTAAGTTGGACCCATCGGTCGGCCGGCGCATCTCGCAACGGCAGACCCGCAGGAGACCTCGCACGATGACACGAGCGCCCCGCCAGACCCGCACCGCCAGCGACGCCAGCCAGTGGGCGCTGCGCGATCGCAGCGGCGTCGGCATGGCCGCCGAGGCGCAGGGTCAGGACGCGGCCGCCGCTGGTGCCGTCGATCCACGCGCGATGATCGACGATTTCACGGCCTCGCTCGCCGACATCGAGATGGACGATGCCTCGCGGGAGCAGTTCGGTGCGCAGTTCGAGCAGGCCATGCTCGACGCCGCTGCCAACCCCAAGGCCGACTCGGGCCTGGAGCGGTCCGACTGGCTGCAGGCGGTCGACATGCTGCGGCAGATGGGCGTGGTCGACGCCGACGAAAGCAACGCGCTGGTGCGCCAGCTCGACGAGGCCATGCGTCCCCTGCAGAAGCGCAACGTGCAGATCGCGCTGGAATTCAGCCGTCGCTGTGCCGAGGACGGGGAAGAGAAGGCGCTCGAGTGGTTCCGTGCGCAGTCCCTTTCGACCGCGGACGAGGCCAGCCAGTCGCCGGCGCACACGACGCAGAACAATCTCCCCCAGGGCGACAGCATCCTCAATTCCCGATCGAGGCGCCCACGCGGGCCTCCCGTCCGCTGACCTGCACAGCTGTCGGACGCACGATCGAGACACCCTCATCAATTCTGGAGAACACCATGAGCGACAATTCCGTTTCCTGGGCTGCCACCGCCAACCACTTCAATAGCGAAGTGAAGTCCGAGCGCACCACCGAATCCGCCGCCGCCAAGGGCAGCTGGCTGGTCGCGCTGGCCACCATGCTCGGCAAGATGGCCGACCGCCTCGGCAACGCCATCGTGGCGCAGGCCGAGAAGATCGACAACCAGATGAACAAGGAAGCCGCGGCACGCAACGACGGCAAGTCCGTCGAGGACAGCAACCTGACGCAGCTGAACTCCGAGATGCAGGCCATGGCGCAGCAGATGAAGATGCTGATGGACGCGATCTCGACCATCATCAAGACCATCG
>DATINB010000236.1:0-2081 GCA_035474775.1 Luteimonas sp. | reverse complement strand
TTTCCTTAGAGGGGATGGGGGCGGAAACGGGTGGGGCGCGGCAGGTCGCGTCAGGGGTCGAGGTGGAAGTGCAGGAACGGCGCGAGTCGGTCGATCGCGGGGTCGATGCAGTCGTCGCGGTGCTGCAGGTCGTCGTGGCCGGCTCGGGAAATCACGACCAGCGCCCGGTCGGGCCCGCGGGCGCGGCCGTACAGGGCCTGGCCGGTCTCGTACTGGCGGGCGCTTCCATGGCCGCCGCCGACGATCACCATCAGCGGCTGCATCAACGGCTCGGGGGCATGCGCGAAAGCCTCGTCGCCGGCCATCGGTCCGAAACCGCGCAGTCGCCGGGCGCCCGTCCGGGAGTGGCGGTCGAGGTGCCGCCCGGGTGCACCGCGTGCATTGGCGATGAGTGCGGGGCAGACGTCCAGGCCGGCCACGGTGGCCACGACCTTGAAGCGGCGTTCGGCCAGCGCCGCGTCCGCCGCATGGCTGCCGCCCGTACAGATGCCGAGCACTGCGATGCGTTCCGGGTCGACGAAGGGCAGCGTGACCAGGTGATCGACCGCGCGACGCAGGGCCTCGACCCGCGTGGCGGGGTGCGCGCCGTCGTGCGCGGCGCCGCGGCCGTGGCTGCAGGCGGGTGGCGTGGCAACCGTGACCGCGATGAAGCCGCGCCCGGCGAGCTTGCCGGCGTAGCGCGCGCCGACCTGGTCGCCGAGGCTGCCACTTGGCGTCGACAGCACGACCGCGGGCCAGCCGCGGTCGGCTTCGAACGCCGGCGGCAGATGCAGCTGCGGGACGGACGGAACCCGGCCGCCGCGGACGTCCGCCGTGCGGGTCTGCGTGGTGGCGACGCGGGTCTGCATGGTGGCGACGGCCATGTCAGAAGCGCCGGCTGAAGCCGACGAACAGTCGGCCGGTGCGGTCGCTGTCGGGTTCCAGCAGCGGGCTGTCGCGGAGTTCGTCGGGCAGGTGGCTGGCTTCCGCCGAGGCCACCAGGTGCCAGGTGTCGCCCACCGGGTGCATCCAGGTCAACCCGATGCGGTGCACGGTCGCCGCGCCCGGCGCATAGGCGGTGACGCCGCGCGCGACCTCCTCCTCGAGGGTGCCGTAGTAGTAGCCGGCGAGATCGTCGGACAGCCGGCTGCTGCCCACGTTCGCGGTGAGCGTGGAGCGGCCGAGCAGCCAGGTGTAGCGGTATTCGACCGCGACCTCGTAGCCGTCGCTGGCATCGGACACGTCGTGCACCGCCTCCAGCGACAGCGCGCCCCAGCCGCCGCCGTACGTGGCGCGCAATCCGGCATCCAGGCCGTCGTCGCGGTCTTCGAGCAGCTCGGCATCGACGCCGTTGGCCAGCAGTTCGCGGCGGCCGAGGTCGTCGATGTCGAAGCCGTCCAGGCGCGCCGAGGCGATGACGTCGAGCGAAAGGCCCTGCGATTCCACCAGGCGCACGCCGGCCGCGGTCCCGCGCACGAAGACGCGATCGCCCTCGTAGCCGATCAATGGCACAGGCCGCAGCCGTGAGCCCTCGCCCGCATACGGGCTGTCGGTGGCGATGGCACCCACGCCGAGCGTCCATTCGCCGCGCGTGGACGGATCCGCCACGGGCGCGGACTGCGCGGCGGCAATTGCGGACAGGGTGAGGAAGGCGAGGCCGGCGCTGCCGGCGATCGCATTGCGGATCAGGGTCATGGGAAGTCCTGCGAGGGAGCCGCGGTGCCGCGGACGCGGCGAACGGGTGCGGCGGATGGGGGAAGCGGATCGGTGGCCACCGGTACGGCGCGTCGGGCATGTGCACGACCCAGCCACAGGCCCAGCACCGTCCAGGCGAGCGCGATCGGCACCACCACGCCGACCAGGCTGCCCAGCGCGAGGCCGAGGCGCGCGAGCCCGCCTTCGACCTGCGCGCCGAGCACGTCGCCGCCGCGGTAGACGAAGGTGTCGATGAAGGCCTTGGCCTTGTAGGTGTCCTCGCGGTCGAGCACGGTGAACAGCGCTTCGCGCGCCGGCCGGGTGATGCCGCGCTGCACTGCGCGGTTGCCGGCCTCCAGCACGATCAGTACGTCGAACGAGCCATACGCCGCCAGCCCGATGAAGCC